>URTW01000209.1 GCA_900550815.1 uncultured Collinsella sp. | reverse complement strand
AGGGGGCGACTCTGGGCGGCGGCACGGCCGGCGACGCGCGCGCCGGTCTCGACGACCATGGTGCGCATGGCCTTCTTCTCAAGCTTCTTGAGCGCCACGGGGAGCTCGCGCTCCCAAGCGGCCTGCTCCTCCTCGGTGAACTCGGCGCGGTTGGACTCCTTCAGAGCCTCGACCTTACCGATACGGGAAAGCTTGTCGGCATCGCGAAGGGCGGCTGCCATCTCGTCGTAGTGGGCGAAGATGCGCTCCTGGACCTCCTCGACGGGCTGATCGAGCGGGTACTCCTTCTTGACGATGGCACCGTTGACCTGCTCCCACTCGGCAACGAACTCGTCCTGAGCCTGGCAGAAGGCAGCAAGGGCCTCCTGGCCAAACTTCATGGCGGCGAGCATGTCGTCCTCGGAGATCTCCTCGGCGCCGGCCTCGACCATCGAGATGAAGTCGGCAGAGCCGCCCAGCTCCAGGTCCAGATCGGAGTTCTCGCGCTCCTCGTAGGTGGGGTTGACGATAAACTCGCCGGTCTCCACGTTGCGGCCGATGCGCACGCAGGCAAGCGGACCCTCGAAGGGCACGCCGCCGAGCGTCATGGCCAGGGAAGCACCCATGACGTTGATGACATCGAAGGGATTGACCTGGTCGGCGACGAGCGAGGTAGCGACGATGTGCACCTCGTTGCGGAAGCCGTCCGGGAAGCTCGGGCGAATCGGACGGTCGATCATGCGCGCGGTGAGCGTGGCCTTCTCGCTGGGACGGCCCTCACGCTTGAGGTAACCACCCGGGATGCGGCCGGCAGCGTACATCTTCTCGTTGAAGTCGACGGTCAGCGGGAAGAAGTCGTAGTTCTTGCGCTCCTTAGAGACGACCACGGTGTCGAGCATCGTGGTATCGCCCTGCTTGACCAGGCAGGCGCCGGTGGCCTGCTTGGCAAGCTCGCCCGACTCAAAGGTGTAGGTCTTGCCGTACAGCTCAAAGGTCTTGGATACGAGTGTCATTGTTCTCCTTTACCCCACAGGCCCCTTGCCTGCGGGCTTCTCATGTGACGCGGGCCCCCTGCCCCCGCCACGCTTCAGAGCGTGATTGTTCGCGCCCTTACACAAAAAGAGCGCCCCGCTGCGCAGGACGCTCTTAGCATGTACAAATCCTACTGGATGTTGTCGCGGATGCCCAGAGCCTTGATGAGCTCACGGTACTCGACGATGTCGTTCTTCTTGATGTAGGAGAGAAGACGACGACGACGGCCGACGAGCATGAGCAGGCCACGACGGGTGTGGAAGTCCTTCTGGTGGGACTTCATGTGCTCGGTCAGCTCCTTGATGCGCTCGGACAGGATGGCGACCTGAACCTTGGGGTTGCCGGTGTCGACCGGGGTGTTACCGAACTGGGCAGTCAGCTCCGCCTTGCGCTCTTTGGAAACAGTCATTGTTTCACCTTTCGTTTTACGTCGCCCACGGGCGACTCGATTCGCCTCGGACTGGGAAGCCGCCGGTGGAGCGAACAACCAAGGTCGAGGTACCAACAGGTCGGTATGTTACCACAAGCAGCCCGCGCCTGCGCATCATCACCGACCCAACATGAATTCCATCGCACGGAGGCGCTGATCGGTATGCGTCGCAGCCCAAACATGCGTAAGCCCGAGCAGGAATGCCGCCGTATGCGGGTCGATTCGCTCGGCCATGAGCGCATCGAAGGTCATGGACATGAGGGCGCGCAGCCATGCGGTCTCACCGGTCGACACCAGTTCGGCACCCGGAACGCTCGACGCGCACGACCCGCACATGAGACCGCCCGCCTGGGCTGAAAAATACGACAGCATGGGGTCTCCGCACAGCACGCAGGCCGAAAAATCGGGTCGATAGCCAACGTGCGACAGCAGCTTAAAGACATATGCCGCCACAAGTAGATCCATGTGCGCTGTGTCGAGCCCGCTGCCCGCCAGGGCAAGCGCTCGCTGCGTGATGGCAAAGGTAAACGGGTCCTCAGCGTCCTCGAACGAGCATACGCGCGCGACCTCGGCGATCGCGCTTGCGGCGCAGGTCGTCTCGTAATCGGGCGCAGCTCCGAGCGGCGCCTCCATAAGCTCGGCCTGGGAAACCACATCGAGCGACCGTCCATGCGCGAGCAGCATATCGACGGTACAGAACAGCTCGCAGCGCGCAGCCAGGCGCCCACCGGGTTTGCGGGCGCCCTTTGCCACGGCACGAACCTGCCGACCCCGCTCGTCAAGCATCGTCAGGATCAGGTCCGTCTCTTTAAGCTTCGTCTTGTCGAGGACGAGCACCTTGGTGCGATATGTCCGGGAGCCTGCCATGCGCGCCGCGCGTCCTTAGTCCTCGGCGTTGTAGCCAAAGCGGCGAATCTGGGCCTCGTCGTCACGCCAGCCGGCCTTGACCTTCACGTCCAGCTCCAAAAAGACCTGCGTGCCAAAGATACGCTCAAGATCGCGACGGGCGTCGATACCGATATGCTTGATCATCTCGCCGCCCTTGCCGATGATGATGCCCTTTTGGCCCTCGCGCTCGACGTAAATGGTGGCGTGCACGCGCAGTACCTTCTTGGTCTGCTCGAGTGCATCGCAGATCACGCCAACGGAGTGCGGGATCTCATCACGGGTGCGGCGCAAGACCTTCTCGCGCACAAACTCGGCAACGAGCGTTTCGTCGGAAGCGTCGGTACCCATATCCTCGGGGAACCAACGCGGACCCTCGGGCAAAAAGTGCGCAACGGTCTCGATAAAGGCATCGACGTTGAAGTTCTTGACCGACGACGTCACGATCTCGTCGTCATATTCCATGAGCTCGTGGGCTGCCTTGAGCTGCTCCATGACCTGTGCGGGGTCGGCCGCATCGGCCTTAGTGAGCACCAGGACCTTCTTGCAACGGGCGCATCTGACGCGCGCGGCAACCCAGGCGTCTCCCCTGCCGATCGGTTTGGTGGCATCAAGCAAAAACGCGACGACATCTACATCGTTCAGCTCGAACAGCGCGCTCTTGTTGAGCGCGGATCCCAGGCCGTCCTTGGGCTTATGAATACCCGGGGTATCGACAAAGACCAGCTGGTAGCCGGGACGGTTGACGACGGCGCGCATGCGGCGGCGGGTCGTCTGGGCCAACGGCGAGGTGATGGCGGCCTTTTTGCCATAGCAGGCGAAGAGCAGCGTGGACTTGCCGGCGATGGGGCGTCCGACCAGGGCCACGAAGCCGCTGCGAAAACCGGGCTCCACGTCACCAAAGCCCATAGAACCGTCGTCCTCGTCGCACAGTGCG
>URTW01000208.1 GCA_900550815.1 uncultured Collinsella sp. | reverse complement strand
AGCACCCTCAGAGCGCGGGCGCCCCGCCGCGATGCCGGAGTCGACGTAGAGACCTTGACAAGGCAGACCGTGTGCCCTAAGCCAGCCTCCCATAGGCATCGATTCGTCAACGCGAGTTATACGGTCGTGTGTAAGGTCCGCGGCACTCGTACCTCCCAAAACAGATGCCTCAATGCCATCAGGTCCAGCCCCCAGACGTGCCGCTGGCGCCGTCGTGGAAAAGAAAAGCTTCTCGGGATCGTCCGGCAAAGCAACGCGACTGCCGCCTTCAAAATCTATGACGTAGGAATCCAGACTGGCGTCATACTCAACAGGGCAAAAATGGCAGTTAAGCATATTGCAGATCTCGGACGATACCGCCTGAGTAGCCGCGGCGGAATCGTCTAGAAAGGTAAATAACTCATCACGTAAGACATTGAGCGAGCGGCCAAGCTCGGCCGTACGACGAGAGCGAAGGCTCGATGCCATGCCGACCAGCTGGATAGACAGGTAATCGCAAATGACCTCGAGCACATTAACGTCATAGGCAAGCGGTGCCTGAGGGCGTTTCCAACCAACTTCCAGCACGCCAAGGATCTGCGTACCGTAAAAAACGGGAAGACAGATCTCGCTGCGGTACGGAGGCATATCCTGCATACGCAACAGGTGCTTAGAACGATTGTCCAGGTCCATAAACATACCGGAGGCGGCCTTATCACCCTTAAGGTCCTGTTGAATCGACAAGCGACAGGCACGCGACTCACGAAGAACATACGTCGGAATGCCAGCGCCATACGGCAAAAACTCAGGCAGGTAGCTGTCATACAGCTCCTTGGAAACACCGCGTAGCTTAAAACCGCCGCTCTCAGAAAAATAGATAGCGGCACCCGAAGCATCGAGCGTTCCTACAAGCTGGTTCAAAACAGTATCAAGCAGGCTGGGTAACTCATCGGAGCCCACAGTGCTCATAATGACCGAGAGCGTGCCAGAGAGACGCTTGTTCGCCACTCTAAGCTCCGATAACGCACGCTTAAGTTGACGGTCGTGAGAATACTGTTCCTCGATACTGTGAAGCGCCACTAGGACACGTGGTGCGCGGCGCCCAAAGATGCGTGGAGGCGTTACGGAGCCCGCACGAACCAAGACGGGGATAAAAGAGCCGTCACTCAGCTTGAGCATCAGTTCGTTCTCGGAGCCATCAGTTTCAAATGGCAGACGATGTTCCGTCGCACGTTCAAAAGCGGACGAGTACAGGACGTCTTTAACATCTCCACCGATGACGTCGGCACGTTCCTCGCACATCAAGCCAAGTAAGCGATTATTCACATGCAGAATGGTTCCGTCGAGCTCGCAAATGATGACAGCATCGCTCGTGATCTCGACCAGTTGGGCAACATCTGCCCACTCGTTGCGTTCAAGCGTTTCCATCGTGGACCTCACCGTCTATCGGTAACAAAAAAGCCTCCGAAGAGGCTTCTCAAATGCGATGGTGTCGGAGGCGGGACTTGAACCCGCATGACCAAAAAGCGGTCACTAGCACCTCAAGCTAGCGCGTCTGCCAATTCCGCCACTCCGACATGCTATGTTGTTGATTCACGGTTCGTTTTGTTGGAACCGCGCGTTCAACGAGAAAGATAATAACCTATGATTCGAGAACTGTGCAAGCACTTTTTTCAAAAAAGTTTACGAATTTGTAAATGAGCAGGTAGATCCGTATGTCCGGCCCCGAATCGGTGTTGCCTCCCGGCGCGTCCTCGGGCATGAGCGATATTTTGCTGCGCACTTCGTGCTGCAAAATATCGCTCCCCCTGCGGAATGCGCCGGGAGGCAACACCGATTCGGGGCCTGCAAATACGTACTTCAGGCACAGTTCTCAAACATGTTCTGAGGGCTGATATAAATTTAGTGGCTCGGCTTTGCCAAGCCCTTATATAAGGAGGCCGGAGCTAAAGCTCCGGCCTCGCTATCTTTCCCATTAGATTAAGTGAGCGATCAAGGAATCGCACCCCCTCTGCAGTGGTAACACAGGGCCCGTGCTGGACTTAGTTTTCAGAACATTCCGCAGACCAGGAAACCCCCTTATCCGCGGCTCCGAAGGAGCAGGATAAGGGGGTTTCCATGGTCGAGGACGTTCTGAAAACTAAGTCCAGCACGGGCCCGGACGAGAACAACCGACTACAGGTCGATGTGCGATTCCTTGATCGGGAACGGCTCCGCGAAGTGGCAGGCGCAGCAGTGGCCCGGTGCGACTTCCTTAAACTCGGGAAGCTTCTCAGAGCAGATGCCCTGCGCGATCGGGCAGCGCGTGTGGAAACGGCAGCCGGTCGGCGGATCCAGCGGCGACGGCGGATCGCCAGCGAGGATGATGCGCTTGCGGGTCTTCTGGATATCAGGATCGGGAACCGGCACGGCAGACAGCAGCGACTGCGTGTACGGATGGTGAGGCTCGCTGTAGAGCGTCTTCCAGTCCGAAACCTCGACCATCTTACCCAGATACATAACGGCAACGCGATCGGAGATATGCTGCACGACAGACAGGTCGTGGGCAATAAACAGATACGCGGTACCGAACTTGTCCTGCAGTTCCTTGAGCAGGTTCAGAACCTGGGCCTGAATGGACACATCCAGAGCAGAAACTGGCTCGTCGCAGATAATCAGCTTGGGCTTCAGCGCAAAAGCGCGGGCAATACCGACACGCTGACGCTGACCGCCGGAGAACTCATGCGGATAGCGGTTGATGTGCTCGGGGTTCAGTCCAACGACGTCGAGAAGCTCGCGGACGCGCTCAATGCGCTCCTCCTTGGTACCCACGCCATGAATGGTCATGGGCTCGGAGACAATCTCTCCGATGGTCATACGAGGGTTGAGCGAAGCATAAGGATCCTGGAAGATAAACTGCATCTCGCGACGCATGTCCTTGATCTCATGCTTGCTCATCTCTGCAACATCTTTGCCCTGGAAGAACACCTTACCGGCGGTCGGCTTGGTCAGACGCATGATGGTGCGGCCCGTCGTGGACTTGCCGCAACCAGACTCGCCAACCAGACCAAAGGTCTCGCCAGGATAAATCTCAAAAGAGATGTCATTTACAGCAGAGACGACACGCTTGGAGAAGCGCTTGGCGAACATGCCGGACTCAGCGGGAAACTCCTTAGAGAGGCGCTCGACCTTCAGCAGCGGAGTGCCGGCGGTGACCTTCTGGCCCTCCTTGACCAGTGCGGTAAAGCCCTGCCCCTTCATGTCCACGGTATCCATGCCGACATGGATCAGCAGCACGGTGCCCTCGCAACTGGTTATGCCCCCCGC
>URTW01000207.1 GCA_900550815.1 uncultured Collinsella sp. | reverse complement strand
GGCGCGTGGCTTGCCGGCGAGCGCGTGCTTACTGGTCGCACCACGCTGGTGGGCGCCAACACCGGTCTGGTTGCGGGCCTTGTGGTGGTCACGCCGGGCGCGGGCTTTGTCGAGCCGTGGGCGGCGCTGGTCATGGGCCTGGTCGTGTCTCCCGTCTGCTACTTGGCCATCAGCGATCTCAAGGCCAAGTTCGGCTACGACGATGCGCTCGACGCGTTCGGCTGCCACGGCATCGGCGGCATCTTGGGCGGCGTGCTCACGGGCCTGTTCTGCGTGCCGGAGCTCTCGTGGACCGGTAAGGGCGGCCTGTTCTACACGGGCGACGTGTCGCTGCTCGTCTCGCAGGTTCTGGGCATTGTAGTGACGGCCGTTATCGTGATGGTGCTCGATTTGGTGATCGCCGCGGTGGTCAAGGCACTGTTCCACGGCAGCCTGCGTGTGGACGAGGCCGACGAGGCGTTGGGCCTGGATGCAAGTCAGCACGGCGAGAGCGCCTACCCTTCGTTCTCCGGACTCGATTAGCAGCTTCCCCAAGCACCGCACCTCGGCCTTCAATCGTCGTTTGCGTACCTTAAGTACGCGGCACTCCTCTTTCAGGCCGATCTGCGGCACTTGGGAAACCTGCTAAGACCTGTTAGTTGCACTTATCTGATCTACAAGGTTGGTCTGTGGCACCTGGAAAACCCGTGCCATGTGAGGGTCAATTCATTTCTTTTTTTGAAGAGAGGAATTCACTATGAAGAAGATTACGGCGATTGTTCGTGCTGAGAAGCTTGAGGTTCTTAAAGATGCGCTGTTTGCTGCTGATGTTCGTGGTATGACCATCAACCAAGTGCAGGGCTGCGGCGCGCAGCATGGCTGGAAGGAATACGTGCGCGGCAACGAGTTGCTTGTCAACACGATCCCTAAGGTACAGTTCACCCTTATTTGCGCCGACGAGCATGTCGACGGCATTGTCGAGATTATCTGCAACGCTGCTCGCACCGGAGCCGTCGGCGACGGCAAGATCTGGGTCGAGCCGGTCGAGGAGGTTATCCGCATCCGTACCGGCGAACACGGCCCCGCCGCGGTGTAGGACAATCTTTCGCCTGACGGGCGTGCCTCTCTTGGGATGCGCCCGTTCTCGTCTACAATATCGTGCAGACGAAGGAGAGGCGTATCCATGATCAAGATGTTTGCGAGTGACTTAGACGGAACGCTGCTGAACGCCCTGCACGAGGCAGATGGGACCATCCGCCGTGCCATTCGCGAGCTGACCGAGGCCGGCCTGCATGTGGTTCCCGCGACCGGGCGCTCGACGCTGCCGATTGGCGAGCATGGCTTTACGGGCCTGGCACTCGACGCCTGCTGCTCCAATGGGTCCATCGTGCGCGACAGCCATGGCGAGGTGCTCAGGACCTGGACCATCGACTCGCAGATTACCGAGGAGCTGCTCAAGGAGTTTCCGGATATCTGTTTTGACTGCTCCACGCCCGATGGCATGTTCTCGAGTGGATCGTTCGAGATGCACCA
The DNA here is from genome assembly GCA_900550815.1 of uncultured Collinsella sp. GTDB lineage: Bacteria > Actinomycetota > Coriobacteriia > Coriobacteriales > Coriobacteriaceae > Collinsella. Next base: position 1,776 of record URTW01000207.1, on the reverse strand, counting down.
GGCAGGCTTTAAAAAAGACAGTCCTATCAAGCGCATCGTGATGCGCGGTATGCGTGCACGTGGCGGGTACCACGAGGAACAGTATTTCGACCAGTCGATCGGTGACATCCTGCGCCACGATGTGTGCAAGATCAACTGTCGCGTGACCTCGCCCGAGCTGGAGCGCGACCTTAAGGCGTATTTGGCCGAGCGCTCGGACCGTGTGGTCAACGCGCCGTTTGATCCGGTGATGTTCGAGATCACGGACGTGGCGTGCAACAAGGGCGAGAGTGTGGCCTGGCTGGCGGGCTACTACGGCATTGCCGAGGACGAGGTCGCGGTTTACGGAGACGGCGGCAACGACATTGCCATGCTCAAACGCTTCCGCCATAGCTACGCGACCAAAAACGGCAGTGCCGCGGCCAAGGCCGCCGCGAGCGCGACTATCGGTAGCTGCATGGCCCACGCCGTTCCCAAACACATGCTTGCCACCATGCACAAGCAGAATTCCTGCACCGTAATCGAATAATGTGACAAAGGGACAGCCCCTTTGTCACAGGTGACGCTGGTCTCTTGAAATACGAACAAACATTCGCATATCTAACTGCGCTTTGATAGAATTGATACTGTTGGCGGCAGTTCCATGTGCCGGGCAACGCCCTCCATCTGATGGGAGGTGATGCCCATGACCGATCTGATTGATTTCGTGAGACTTCTGACCGCTTTGGTCTCGTTCTCCACGGCGCTCGTCGGGCTTTCCGAGGCACTCAAGCAACGTTCGAAGCAACGTAAAAGGGGTCGCCGCCGCTAAGGCGTTGACCCCTTAATCCAAGCAACGGCGCTGCCCAGCTTTCCAGAACTTGGGCTGCCGTCGACACTATTCTACCCACGAATGACATTTTGAACAATCTGCAATGCCGCTCCAAAAGCCAGGCACAACTGGCACAACCTAGGCGGTCGCTGAATGTGACAAAGGGACTGCCCTTTGTCACATTCCAAATATTGCCTTTACGTGTTGATGCACACGGTGTGCAATAATACTCGCACTGTGCAATAGCGCACAGGCTGAGTAACAAGGAGGACGCTTGTCCCAGCTCGAGAAATGCGATCGCCGGTCCCTTCGCTCGCAGCGTGCCCTTCGCCAGGCACTTGCCAGCGAGCTTGCCGAAAGCGGCGACCTTTCGCGCATTAACGTCGCGTCGCTCACCGAGCGTGCCGGCCTTACGCGCCGCACGTTCTATTCGCACTACCGCGATATTCCCGACTTTATCAATCAAATCGAGGACGGCTTGCTGGCCGAGATCCGTGAGCGCATTGAGCTCATCACCGCAGCTCAGCTGCCCGATCTCTATCACAACATCGATGAGCTCGAGCCGGCGCCCGGTTCGGTTGAGCTGCTGCGTTATCTTGCGGCCAACCGCGACTTAATCGGTGCGCTGCTGGGTCCGGGCGGCGACCCCGCCTTTATTAAAAAGATCATCGATACCGCACGCGAGGCCGTGGTGCCGCGTGCACAGACGGGCATTTTGGGCTTGGCGCTGGGCACGTTCTTCGACTACTACGTTACCTACGTCGTGAGTGCCGAGGTCGGCCTGATTCAGCGCTGGTTTGAGCGTGGGCTCACCGAATCGCCCGAGGCCATGGCGCGCATTATGACGGTGCTCGCTTTTGTGCGCCCTGGTGACCTGTATGGCCAACCCATCGATATCAACGTGCCGGAATACGGCATGAAGCTATTGAACTTGCAGCTCGAGGATGCGGCTGACATCGCCGCAACCGTCGGGTCCAACAACTAAG
>URTW01000206.1 GCA_900550815.1 uncultured Collinsella sp. | reverse complement strand
TGACCGGTGGACGGCACCGAGCCGTACGCTTGAACTGAGAAGGGGGAGGCCTCGCGGCCTCCCCCTTTTTTGCGTTTACGGGCTTTTGTCTCACATAGTAGCTGTGTTTTATAACCCTCGTTTGTCGCATCTTCTGTGAACGGGCTACAATAACTTAGTCTGTGCGATATGGAGGTGAACATGGCTGAAGCTGGTATCGGCGTTGATATCGTCGAGATTTCCCGTATGAAATCAATTCTTGAAAAGACGCCGTCGTTTGCTCGGCGTGTGTTTACCGAAGAAGAGCGTGCGTATTGTGATGCATCATCGCGTCCCGCTGCTCACTATGCCAGCCGCTTTGCTTCGCGCGAGGCGGTACTTAAAGCTCTCGGCACGGGTTTTAGTCAAGGCGTTGGTCGCAAGGATGTTTCGGTTACGCGTGATAAACTCGGCAAACCGAAAGCGCTGCTTTCGGGCCGTGCTCTCGAGATCGCTCAAGAGCTGGGTGTTGTTGAGGTCGCTCTTTCCATTACGCTTACAGGAGACTTAGCCGTTGCGAATGCCATCGCGATTACCGAAGATGCTCGGCCTAAGCCAAAAGAGGAAAAGGTGAGTACCAAGAAACGCGTAGCGCAGACATTTAAAGAGGCTCGCTCTGTTTTAGATGAGCTTGAGCAGCTGCAGAATTCAGCATTGACGAAGCACCTGGGCGATGCTTCGCAAGATACGCTAGGAGCATAGATGAAACCGGTTTTGAGTACCGAAGAAGTCGTTCGTCTCGAGGATATCATCGAACGCGAAGGGACTTCGAAGGCCGAGCTTATGGAGCTAGCGGGTGAGTTTGCCGCCAACGAGGTCTTGAAGCTCAATCCCGATCGGGTTCTCGTTCTGGTCGGTTTTGGTAATAATGGCGGCGACGGTTGGGTTGCCGCCGATATTCTGAGCCATAAGGGTGTGGACGTCGATATCGTTTCTCCGGTTGAGCCGGATGAGATTCCTGCTGCTCTGGCACGTCATGTTGCTCGTCGTACTGCCGGCCGCGATGTGCACGTTTGCGTTGGCCCCTCGCGTGACGAACTCGAGGTTTTGATCGATAAGGCCGATGTTGTTGTCGATGCCATTTTTGGTACTGGTTTCCACGGGAATCTGCGTGCGCCGTTCTCCATCTGGATTCCTACGGTCAATGAATGCGCCGATTGTGTCGTATCCATTGATGTCCCCTCGGGCCTGAATGCCGAGACGGGCGTTGTTGATGACGACTGCATTCGTGCCGAGCATACGGTGACGATGATTGCGCCCAAGATTGGTCTGTATAGCGCTGATGGCCCTGAGTATGCTGGCGATTTGATCTGCGGCAATCTTTACGACCGTCTTGACGAGGTCATCGATGATGTCGACCACGCCGCCGAGATTGTCGAGCCCGGTGACTTAGTTGATTACTTTGCCCCACTACCTACGAATATCGATAAGTATTCCCGTGGTTCTGTGCTTATTGTCGCCGGATCTGCGCAATATCCTGGTGCTGCCATTATGGCGGCCAAGTCTGCAGCTCGCGCGGGTGCTGGTTACGTGGCAGTCGCGGCTCCTGACGCCTGCGCCAATCTTATTCGCATGGCACTTCCTTCGATTCCCGTTTTTGCTATTCCGTCTGATTCCCGCGGCTCCTTTGGCGCCGCTGCGCGCATGACGGTGTGCGAGATTGCAAAGAAGTACAGCTGCGTGCTGTGCGGTCCCGGTATGACGACGTCTGCCGGCGCTATGCAGGTGGTTTCGGGCTTGCTCGAGCTTGATGTACCGCTTATTTTGGACGCCGATGCACTCAACTGCCTTGCTAAGATTGCCATTGACGGTATTGATAGTAACCCCGAGATGTATCGTCGCGAGCAGCCGTTGGTTATGACGCCGCACTATCGTGAGCTTTCGCGTCTGGTTGCCGGTGACGAGGTGAACGACCTTGGTACCGCGATTGCGGCCGCGCAGAAGGTTGTCTGGGCTGCGGGCTCTGACAATCTGGTGGTCATTGCCAAGGGGCCGACGACGGCTATCTGTGGCGTTGAGCGTGTGCTGCTGCCGCTCTCGGGTCCGGCTTCTCTGGCAACTGCCGGTTCGGGTGATGTTCTCGCGGGTATTTTGGCCGGCACGCTTGCCACCATGCGCGACGAGATGGATCGTTGGGAGTTGCTGTATTCGTACGCCGTCGCACTTCACAGCTACGCCGGTTTTGCCGCGGCGACGGAGTATGGTGAGAAGAGCGTCATCGCGACCGATCTTATCGACTTGATCGGTCCTGCCATGGAACTGGCGGCAAAGGATGCGCTCGAAGATCTGGGAATCATGGACGAAGGGTCGGATGACTAATCATGAATAAAGCCGATTTGACGCGCTGGTCCTGGGTCGAGATCGACCGCGGGGCGCTCCGTCGCAACACGAGGGCCTATAAGAACTTGCTGAATCCACGTCAGCGCCTGTGCTGCGTGGTCAAGGCCGATGCTTATGGTCATGGAGCTGTTGAGTGCGCCAAGATCATGTATTCGGCCGGTGCCGACATGTTTGCCGTGGCGACGGTTAACGAGGGCGTTGAGCTCCGACAGGGCGGGATTACGAAACCCATCCTCATCCTAAGCGAGCCGCCTATCGAGGCCATTCCGACGTTGCTCGAGTTTGATATCATGCCCTCGGTCTATACGTCTGACTTTGCTCTTGCGTATGGCGAATGTGCCGTCGCGGCGGGCAAAGTGGGCAAGTATCATCTCGCCATCGAGACGGGCATGAATCGTATCGGCGTTCACTACACGCAGGTGCTCGACTTTGTCCGCGGTATTAATTTCCATCGTGGTATTCAGTGCGACGGCGTATTTACGCACTTCGCCACGGCCGATGAACCTTCGGGCTGGGACTACAAGCTGCAGTGTCAGCGCTTTACCGAGGCCGTTCAGGCCATTAAGGATGCGGGTTTTGAGTGCGGTATCGTGCACTGCGCCAACACGCCGTCCTCGATGCTCGACCCCTCGATGCATTTTGATATGATTCGCGCTGGCGTTGGCTTGTATGGCATGCAGCCGTGCGAGCTGAGTGGCCGCGTGATGCAGCGTGATCCCGTTATGAGCGTCCATGCGCGTGTGACGCGTGTGGCACACCCTGCGATGGGTGAGGGCGTGGGCTACGGTTTTACCTACCGCGTACCGCGTACGCGCGTTCAGATCTGCACGCTGCCGATCGGTTATGCCGACGGCCTATCGCGTACGCTTTCCAATCGTATGGATGTGCTGTATCGCGGCGAGCGTGTGCATCAGGTTGGCAATATCTGCATGGACCAGTTTATGGTCGCCATCCAGTCCAATCCGGCGCATGAGATTCACGAGGC
>URTW01000205.1 GCA_900550815.1 uncultured Collinsella sp. | reverse complement strand
GTTGTTGTCCACTATCTCGGCAGGCCCGCCGCAGAACGGGCATGGTTTCAACTTGAGCTTGTCGGTCATTCGTCCTCACCGTCCATCCATGCGTACTGCTCAAACAGCCCTGCGGGTGAATCGATGGTCACGGTTTCAGCGTTTACGGTAACAACGTCGCCCGATTCAAGCAGCACAACCGCGACCGGGTACGCGATTTGCCCGGCGGGAAATCCACCGATTAGAGGTGATGCGTCTGCGTCCACGCTTTTTGATAGAAGCCGACAAGCAACGCTTTCGTCTTTTCTCCGGGCATTTCGGAAATGAAGCAGGGTGTCATGTTCATCAGTCCTCACCCCTCAGCTTGCGGATGCGGTAGGCAATGTCGCGCATGGCAATTCGAGCACAGCCGTCCTCGCCACCGGGGCACGATGTACAGCCATCTTCGTCTTTGTCTCTGTGGAAGTAGGCGCAAGACTCGTAATACCGCGCGTCACCTGCCTCGCCCAAGTCTTCAAGCAGCTTCTCCCAGCTGTCGGAAGGGGTGAGGTACATGAGCTCGGGGTCGAGCCTTGTAAACTTATCGGTGAGCGCTCGCCACTGACCTGCCATGCTGTTGCTCAGGTCGAAGTCGGTGACGTATATCCAGCCAGTGATGTTGTAGGCATTGTCGTTGCCGCCGAACAGCACCACGGTATCAAGCGAAATCTCTCGACCTTCGGCATCTCTCGGCAATTCGATACTCATAGCCCAAACTCCTCGTAGGCGCGGCACGCGCCGCACTCGTCCTCGCAGTACAGCAGGTTCTCCATGAGCCACGCCACGGCCCACTTCGCCAGGCGCCAGAACCCTTCCTTGCGGTCAGGCGCCTCTGCGTCGAAGGCGCGCTCGAACTCGAGGTGGCAGTAGCCGTAGTCGACGTGGATGTCGCTGCCGCAGAAGTGCCTGCAGTTCCCGCACATCCTGGGCTCGCAGGCCCCGCCGAAGTGACGCTCAATGGCGGCGTCCGTCACCCCCATCGGGTAGCCGCCGACCCTCGAGTCACTCATCGCAGTCCGCCCCCCCTACGCTCTCGTCGAGCAGGTCGATGGCATCCCCGACGGTCGCCTCGATGCTCGTCAGCTGGCGGCGCAGGTGCTGCACGAGGTTCGCGTCGGCGACCTCCGCCCTTCCCGCCTCGTAGGCGCGCTCGATCATGTCGGTCACCGCGACCTGCATCGCCGTGTCGTTGTAGCCGCGCCTGACGCGGTACTTCCCCAGATAGGCGTGCGCCCTGTCCTGCGGCCTGCACTCGCGGTCGAAATGGAACACCTCGACCGCGTCTGCCTTGATCTGCTCCAAAGTCTCCATCACAAACGTCCCCTCTCTCGGTTCCTCTCGTTGCAGCGCTCGATTGCCGCGTCCACGTCCTCCTGCGTGAACCCCTCGGCATCGAGCAGGTTGACGACCGCCTGGACCACGTCCATGCACTCGTCGATAAGGCTCTCGCGGTACACCCTGCGCGCCGTCATGATCGGGCTGTACCGCATATCGTCGCAGTCCTGCCACGCGCCGAACACCTCGGCCGCCTCCTCGAGCGGCTTGAGCGCCTGCACCTTGGGTTCGTCCGGCTTGTCGAACGCCCCGAACTCGAACCTGTATCCGTCGCGCATCAGATGCGCCTCCCTTCCGCCAGCGCCGCACGCATGGCGTTGACCTCTCGGCCCGGCTCACTCCTCGTTCCGAGGTACACGTCCACGGGCCGCTTGCTCGCGTCCCTTCGCGCCACGTTCTCGCACCACCCGCAGCAGTACCTCTGGTTCCTGTACGCCGTGCGGCCCCGCCTGCCGCACTGCCCGCACACGAGCACGTAGCCCCCGCGCCTGTCCAGCGACTCAGCCCTCATGTCGCGCCTCCCAGTAGTTGCACCTCGCGAGCCCCTGCGTGGTGTGCACGAAGTCGGGGCAGCGCATGCACGTGTACCGTTTGCGGCCCTCGCCAGACGCCGTCATGACCGCCTCGCTCACGGCGCAGAACCCGCACGTCTCGCAGCGGGCGCTGCGCGGCCCGTCGTCGTAGATGCTCGCGGACCCCTTCGGTCTGCCCATGTTCTCGCTCCTCTCGTCGTCCAAGCTCATGACGCCCTCCTCTCGCATGCGGCCCTCGCATCCAACAGACGCCGCGCGTCCTGGTACGCCTTGAGCGCCACCGGATCGGCGGTCGTCCCCCTCGGGGCCTTCACCTTCGCCGGGTCGATGCCCGGATGTTCCTCGCGCCACCTGCGCTCGAGCTCCGCCCTCGTCTGCTCGGGCGTCCTCGTCGGCTTGAACGTGGCGGCCTCGATCTCCGAGGCGGTGGGCTTGCCCCTCGCCCGGTCGTCGGCGTCGATGCGCTTCTGGCGCCTGGACCAGTCGAGCGCGAGGGCGCCCCAGTTGCTCACCGGCTGGCCGTTGCCCTTGTCCCATCCCTGAGACTCGAAGTAGGCCCAGAAGGCGTCCGGGTCGCCGCTCAGGCAGTTGGCGCCGAAGTAACCGCGGGCCTCGTCGAGGGTCGGCGGCTCGAACTCGGGCGGCGCGGCGGGGGCATCGCCCCCATCACAGGACAGCTCAGCACAATCCAGTTCAGGACAGGAGAGGCTAGGGTAGGTTAGGTTAGGGTTTTCACTTTCCGAAACCTGCGTTTCGGGTTTGTCGGAAACTGGTTTCCCGTTTAAAAAACCTAGGTTTTCACTTTCCGAAACCTGCGTTTCGGGTTTGTCGGAAACTGGTTTCTTGCGCGGGCGGCCGCCCTTGCCGCCCCTGCCGCGCGCGTCCTTGGAGTTGTCGATGGCGTTCTTCATCGCCTTGAAAACGCGGCGGAGGTGCTTCGGAAGGTCGGCCTCGACGCCGTGCAGCCCGTACATCATGATCGCGTCGGCGAGCATCGCGCGGTCGCGCAGGTCCTCGGGGTCGCTCGCGTCGAAGTCGTCGTAGACCTCGGCGAAGCTGTCGAACACGGTGAAGGCCATCAGAACCACCCCCATAGAAGCGAAGAGAAGAACAGGAAACCCGCGGAGAAGGAGGCGGCGAACAGGGCCGCCTCCCAGTGGTCGCGGATGATGTCGGGTACGTGCCTCATCAGAACGGCACGTCCTCGTCGTAGAACTCGGACTGCGGGACCGCGGCGTAGGCCTGCTGGGCGCTCCACTGCGGCGCGGCCTGCGCCTGTGGCTGCACGGGCACCGTGTCCGCGAGGCTCTGCTGCGGCTGGGCCTGCGTCTGCCCCTCACGGCGCACCATGACCTCGATCTCGTCGACGATAACCTCGAGCTTCGAGCGCTTCTGGTCGTCGCGCTCCCAAGAGCAGTAGCGCAGCTTGCCCTCGATCGCGCCCTTCCTCCCCTAGGCGAGCAACCTGCCAACGG
>URTW01000204.1 GCA_900550815.1 uncultured Collinsella sp. | reverse complement strand
CCGAAATACAGGCCCTTCGTCACCGCAACTGATGAGGTGAGCAGTCGGCGCTGCCCGGCTTGCGACGGTTGGCCTTTTTAATGGCGTTGAAGTGCTTGTCGTTGAGCCTGCGCTGGCGCGATCGCTGTGGCACTTTGGTCTTGACGCGACGGCGCGGCGGACGGCCACGACGCTCAAGCTCTGCCCTCAGCTTACGCAAACAGCTCGCACGATTCTGAAACTGACTACGGCTCTCGCGCGCCGTCACGACAATCCCCGTGGGCCCATGTTTCATGCGCACCGCAGAGTCCGTCGTGTTCACGCCCTGCCCACCCGGACCCGTCGCGCGAAACACCTGTACCTCGCAATCGCGCGCCAGCTCCTCAACCGACATCTCGGCAAAGCGCGCATACTCGCGCCAGCCCATCTTGTTCTCGTCCATATCAGCACCTCCCCTCATACAAAAAATGTGACAAAGGGACAATCCCTTTGTCACATCGCATACCAATCGCTTGTGTTGCGCGCTTAGGCGAAGGTGATCTCGCCGTTCTCGCAGTCCATATCGGCGATACGAGCCAGGCTCTCAACGCGGAAGCCGCGTTTGCGGAGCTTATCGCCGCCGCCCTGGAAGCCCTTCTCAACGGCGATGCCAATGCCGGCAACTTCGGCGCCCGCAGCCTCGCAGATCTTAATAAGGCCCTCAAGTGCGCAGCCGTTGGCCAGGAAGTCGTCGATAATCAGGACCTTATCGCCCTCGGACAGGAAACGCTTACCCACGATAACCGGGTACTCCTTCTGCTTGGTAAAGGAGTAAATGGTCGTGGCATATTGCTCGCCGTCGAGGTTGATGGACTGCGCCTTCTTGGCAAAGACCACCGGCACGCCGCCAAAATGCTGAGCCGCGATGCAGGCCATACCAATGCCCGAAGCCTCGATCGTCAGGATCTTGTTGATCTCGACACCCTCGAACAGACGGGCCCACTCGGCACCCATGTGGTCGAACAGCTCAACGTCGCACTGGTGGTTGAGGAAGGCATCAACCTTAAGGACGTTACCGGCCTTTACGATGCCGTCATGGCGAATACGATCCTCAAGCTCCTGCATGGCGCAACCCCTTCTCGCGGCAACGATACCGCGCGATTAATAAACGTTGTTCGATAGTCTACCACGGACCGACCCCCGCCCGCCCCACAAGCCGCATCGCACCACAAACCAGTCTTTTTGGGACGGCGCGAATCGTGGCAGACAGCCTCCCAACATGCTAATGGCGGGCACGCATCCTCACCAAACGTACCATGGCGAGTGCAAAACCCACAGCGGCCACAGCCATAAGCATGTAGAACACCGAGCGAAAGCCAAACAGGAACACATCCGGACGGCCTGCAACAAAACTGGTCACGGCCTCGCCCATCGCCACGCTCATCTGCCCATACAGGATATTCGACGCCACCGTAATGCCGAGTGCCATGCCAGCATAGCGCGCCAGGCTACCCAGGCTGCCCGCAAAGCCGCGCGCTTCGCGCGGAGCCGAGCCCATATACAACGAGTTGTTGGGGCTCTGGAAAATCGACGTACCGCACGACATAAACGCGACGCAGCACACGATCACAGGGATGGAAGAGTGCTCGTCGAGCGTGCTTACCGCAAATAGACCGCATACGTACACGCCCAGGCCGACCGCCGTGGGGCCCTCGCAGCCAACACGGTCCGAAACCGTACCCGAAAGCGGGCCGATAAAGGCATTCACCATCGGCAGCGCCAAAAAGAGCAGTCCGGAAATGTCAGAACCAAAGCCGTGGGCGTCCTGAAAATAGAACGGCAGGATAAACTCGGATGCACCAATACCAACGAACACGATGAGCATGCAAGCAAGGTTGATGGTGAAGGCCGAATTTGCAAAGCAGCAACGAGCGGCATCGGCAAGGGACATGGGACGGTCGCCGGCCTCCGGCTTAACATGCGGCAGCGTGTAGAGCCCCACGATAAACGAGATTACGCCAATAGGCAGGTTGATGAGGAAGATACTCTCCCAGGGAAAGCTTGCCACCAGCATGCCGCCGAGCACGGGGCCACACATCATGCCGAGGGCCACAAAGGTCGCGAGAATACCCATGGCACGGCCTCGTTCGCGCGCCGGAAACGACTCGGTGATGATACCCATGTTGTTAGCCATGGCCGCCGCGCAACCGACGCCCTGAACAATGCGTGCCAGGATAAGAACCTCGAGCGAGGCCGAAAGGCCGCACAGCAGCGAACCGACCGAAAAGACGATGACGCCCAGCTGGAACACATTCACCTTGCCGCGCACGTCGCCCAGACGGCCAAACGGCAACATAGCCACGCATGTCGCAAGCAGGTACACCGAACTCACCAGCTGAATGCGATCGAGGCCCACGCCCAGCTCCTTTTGCATCACGGGCAGCGCCACGGTCACGACGGTCGAATCCAGACACACCATAAACGTCATGATGAGCACGGTAAACAGAATCGCCCACTTGTTCTTGCCATGGGTGTCGCCCTCTAGAGCAATGTGCTCGCGGCGCAGCTGCTCTGCAGTTTTCTCCATATCCATCCTTTCGAGTGGCCCAACGCAAAAAAACGGGGCCCCAATCGCCCACAAACAGCCGCAATTGGGGTCCCGCCTACGGAATCGGAACGAAAGGTCGCCGAAGCTTTCTGCCAGCATCGGCGCCTTATGCGAACGCTAGCCTAGCACTGCTCGAGCGCCTGCTCAAGGTCGGCAATCAAATCGGCCGTGTCCTCGAGACCGCACGACAGGCGCACCATGTCGGCGGAGATGCCACAGGCGATGAGCTCCTCATCGTTCATCTGGCGGTGCGTAGCGTTAGCGGGATGCAGGCAGCAGGTGCGGGCGTCGGCCACATGCGTGGCGATCTGGGCGAGCTTGAGGCTCTTCATAAAGGTCTCGGCCGCCGCGCGACCACCATTAAAGCCAAAGCTCACAACGCCGCAGGTACCGTTTGGCATGTACTTCTGAGCGAGGTCATAGTACTTGTCGCCCTCCAGGCCCGGATAGCTCACGAAGCGCACCTTGGGATGGCTCTGCAGGAACTTGGCAACGGCCAGGCCGTTCTCGCAATGACGCGGCATGCGCACATGCAGGCTCTCGAGCGAGCTGTTCAAGAAGAACGCCGCCTGCGGGTTCTGCATGGGGCCAAGATCGCGCATGAGCTGCGCGGTGGCCTTGGTAATGAAGGCGCCCTCGCGGCCGAACTTCTCGGCATAGGTCACGCCATGGTAGCTCTCGTCAGGCGTGGTGAGACCCGGGAACTTGTCCGCATGGGCCATCCAGTCAAACTGGCCGTGGTCGACGATCGCGCCGCCCAGGTAGGCGGCATGTCCGTCCATGTTCGGGGTGGTG
>URTW01000203.1 GCA_900550815.1 uncultured Collinsella sp. | reverse complement strand
TAAACGGCAAAGTCCCCGTCGAGCACACGCCCGGCGGGGACTTTTTCTATGCCGACCGTCCCACCACCACAAAGGGGCGGCGCCTTTGCGGTGGTTTTGGTCGGTTAGCCTTCGAGTTGGGCCACCTTGTAGCGGTAGGCTGCGGCAATAACGTCTTTGCAACCCTCGCGGCCCAGCTTGGCGCGGTTGACGACGATGTCTTTACCGCTCGTCATCTTCCACTTTCCGGCGCTGTAGCGCTTGTAGAACGCCTCGCGCGCCTTCTGCTGCTGCTTGACCAGCTTGGCGCCCTTCTTTTTGTTAAGGCCACGCTTCTTGCGCACAATCTCGACGCGGTCCTCAAAGGGAGCGGTCACCAATACGGCAATGTGATTGGGGTTGTTACGCAACAGGTAATCGGACAGACGGCCTTCGATAATGCAGCTCTCGGTCTCGCCCAGATCCAAAATCACCTGGCTCATCTTTTGGAACAACTTGTCCGAGTACGAACGCGCATCGTAGCGGTCGGGCAGAAACGCCATGTTCTCCACGGCCAGGCGCTCGTCGTAAGCGGCCATCTTGTCGAGCGACTCGCCTGTGCGCAGCGAAGCACGTACCAGCAGCTCGTTATCGTACAGCGGAATCCCCAACTCGTCGGCAAGCATGCGACCAATCTCGTGGCCCTCGGCGCCAAAGTCGCGCGCGATGGTAATGACCACAGGACTCTTCTTGTTCTCCAGATCGCTCATCGCGATTCCTTTCTCTATGTGGCAAAGGGACTGTCCCTTTGCCACATTCTACGCTGCCACGATGCGGCGTTGATATGCCCTCACCAGCAGCGAGATACCAAAGTTGAGCACAAAGTACATCGCAAACACCAGGCCGTAGAGCATAAGCACCTGCGACAGGTCGATCGCATGGGCCATCACGACATTTGCCGTGTACATGAGCTCGGCCACGTTAATGCCCGAAAGATACGAGCTGTCCTTAATGACGGTCGTGCACTGGCTAAACAGCGCTGGGATGATCGTCTTAAACGTCTGCGGCAGAATGATGTAGCGCATGGTGGCAAAGAAGCCAAAGCCCTGGCTCTGCGCTGCCTCAAACTGGCCGCGCGGAATCGAGTTGAGGCCGCCGCGCACAATCTCGGCCATAACAGCGCTGGTAAACAGCGTAAAGGCGATGGTCGAAATCACAATGTCCAAACCCTGCACCGTAAAGTAGATAAACAGAATCCACAGCAGGTTTGGCGTGCAACGGAACAGCTCGATATAGGCGCTCACCAAAATACGGAACGGGCGGGGCGCATAGCTTTTAACGAGCGCCAGCATCGTGCCAAAGATGAGCGAGAAAAAGATCGACAGCGCCGAGATCTCGATCGTCTTAACAAAGCCGCCCCAAATGTAGAGCAGGTTGGTCGCGTTGAAGATTTCCATGCGCTAGGCCTCCTCTACGTTGTCGAGTCCCAGCTCGGCCAGGCTCACGCCGCGCGGACGCTCCTTGGAGCGGCGCTCGAGCCACTGCACCAGCATGGCGAGCGGAAAGCAGATGATGAAGTACATAAGGCAGCAGACGATGTATCCCTGCAGGTAACCGTACAGACTCACAAAGTTGTCGGAACGGTACATAAGGTCGCCGCCGGCCACAAGCGCCAGCACCGACGTGTTCTTGACCAGGTTGAGCGCTTGGTTACACAGCGGTGGCAGAATGATCTTGAATGTCTGGGGCAGCACGATGTACCAGTACGCCTGCGCACGGGTGAAGCCCTGGCTCTGGGCCGCCTCCATCTGACCGCGCGGAACCGCCTCGATACCAGTGCGGATGACCTCCGAAATGTAGGCCGCGTGATACAGGCCCACACCCAAGAAGCCCAGCACGAACGGCGCGATGCGCACCGGCTGGTCGGCACCGGTTATGGCCTGCAAAAACTGCGGACCGGCCATGTACATAAAGAGCACCTGCACGGGCAACGGGGTGTTCTGGTAAAACTCCACGTACACGCGGCTTATGGCGCGCAGCACGCGCGAACGAGTGGTAGAGAACACGCCCAGCAGCGTGCCCAGCACCAGCGACAGCAGCAGGCCGGCAACGACCACCTGCAGCGTCACGCCAAAGCCCTCCCAGAAGGGCCCCATGTTTTGGAATGTCGTCGACCAACGGTCGGCGTCAAATAATCCTTCGAGCATTTGATTCCTTCCTTGGACGATGCGCCTATACAAGACCCCAGGTCTTGACCTCTTGGTCGAGCCAGCCGTCGGCCAGGCGATCGCAAATCACCTGATCGACCACGGCCGAAAGGTCGCAGCCCTTCTTGGTCGCCACGCCGTAGCCCTGCTCACCAAACTTGACCTCGGGCTGCAGCAGCTCAACGGTCTCGTTCATGTAACCGGCCAGCGTGGAGCGGTCCATGGCAAAGACGTCGATATTGCCGGCGTCGAGCGAACTCTTGATGATGGGGTAGCCGCTAAAGGCCCTAAACTCGGGCTTGCAGCTAAAGCCGTTGTCCTTGATCATCTGCTCGATCAGGCCCTGCGTGGTGGCACCCTGGCTCACGCCAATGACCTTGCCGTCCAGGTCCTCAATCGAGGTAAAGCCCGAACGCTTCTTGACCATGAGTCCCACGTAGTCGGTGCGGTACGGCGTCGAGAAATCCCAGCTCTTCTTGCGCTCGTCGGTTATGGTGTAGGTCGCCGCGACCACGTCAAGTTGGCCGTTATCGATCAGCGGGCCGCGCGTCTTGGGCGTTACGTCGGTAAACTCGACAAGCTCCTGGACGCGGGCCTCCTTGTAGCTCACGCCAAAGACGGCAGCGGCGATCTGATAGCACAAATCTACTTCCATGCCCTCAAAGCGGCCCTTGGCGGTGTCGTAATAGCCGTAGCCAGGAACATCCTTCTTAACGCCGGCATTCAGATGGCCACGCGACTTAATGGCCGCAAGCTTGGACCCCTTGTCGGAGCCCTCGCCACTGGTGGAGTTGCCACAACCGGTAAGCGCGGTCCCCGTCAACGCGAGCATGCCGGCGCCCGCCAGCTGCAAAAAGTGACGGCGCGACACGGCCGCCCTCGTCATATCCGTCATGTCCATCACCGCGCCTAGTGCAGAATCTTGGACAGGAACTCGCGGCAGCGCGGGTTCTCGGGGTTATCGAAGAAGTGCTCGGGCGTGCCCTCCTCCAAAATGCGGCCGTCCTCCATAAAGATGACGCGGTCGGCCACCTGGCGTGCAAAGCCCATCTCGTGCGTCACGCAGATCATGGTGATATCTTCCTGCGCAAGCTCGATCATAACGTCCAGAACCTCCTGCACCATCTCGGTGTACACCGAAACATTAAACTAATAAAAGAGGATGATGGGCTGCTTGGTGCAAAGATCACGGACGAAGGCGAAGCGCTGCTGCAGGCGGC
>URTW01000202.1 GCA_900550815.1 uncultured Collinsella sp. | reverse complement strand
CGTGCCCATCACCGAGGACTTCCCGGTCGGCGCCACCACCAACCCCTACGGCACCACCAAGGCGATGACTGAGCGCATCCTCACCGATGTCTGCAAGGCCGCCCCCACCCTGAACGTGGCTCTGCTGCGCTACTTCACCCCCATCGGTGCCCACAAGTCCGGCCTCATCGGCGAGGACCCCAACGGCATCCCCAACAACCTCATGCCCTACATCGCCAAGGTGGCCGTCGGCAAGCTGGAGAAGGTCCATGTCTTCGGCAACGACTACCCCACCCCCGACGGCACCGGCGTGCGCGATTACATCCACGTGTGCGATCTGGCAGCTGGTCACGTGGCCGCCCTCAACTGGATGAACGGCAAGACCGGCGTCGAGATCTTTAACTTGGGCACCGGCACCGGCACCTCGGTACTCGAGGTCGTCGCCGCCTTCTCCAAGGCTTGTGGCAAGGAGCTGCCCTACGTGATCCGCGAGCGCCGCGCCGGCGACATCGCTGCCAACTGGTGCGATGCCTCCAAGGCCGAGCGCATGATGGGCTGGAAGGCCCAGTACGACATCGCGGACATGTGCCGCGATAGCTGGAACTGGCAGAGCCACAACCCCAACGGCTTCGCCGACGCCGAGTAGCAAAAACCTACATACCGCTCTTGCCCCGACCTCACGTTGTGAGGTCGGGGCTTTTTCATGGCATGTAACCATTCGCCGAAAATCGACCAACTTTTTTATCTTGCCTGTACATGTTTAAACAACATGTTTTACAATAGGAGTATCGGATCAGAACATCGGAGGCGGACTGCACACCCATCGGCAGGCCGACCCCACAACAAGAAGGTTGGTGAGCGCATTCATGGAGCGTGCAAGCGGCGTCCTCATGCCCGTCTCATCTCTGCCCGGACCATACGGAATCGGCGGCTTTGGCTGGAATGCCTACGACTTCGTCGATTTTCTCGCCTCGTGCAAACAACATTACTGGCAGATTCTGCCCCTTACGACGACCAGCTATGGCGATTCGCCCTATCAGTCGTTCTCGGCCCGCGCAGGCAACCCCAACTTTATCGACTTTGCCGAGCTTATCGAGGCAGGGTATCTGGAGCAGCGCGATATCGATGGCGTGTATCTGGGTTCTGACCCCAGTAACGTCGACTACGGTGCCATCTTTGGCGGCCGCCGTCAGATTCTCGACCGCGCCGCCGAGCGCTTTGCCGCCGACAAGCCGGCCGATTTCGATGGCTTTATCCAGGCCAACGAGGGCTGGCTCATCCCCTACTGTGAGTTCATGACCGTCAAAGAGGAGTGCGGTCTCAAGGCGTTTTGGGAGTGGCCCGCGGAGCTCCGCACCCGCGGCGAGGCTTCCGCCAAGGTCTGCGCCGACCATCCGGCGCGTATGCTCTACCACCAGATGACGCAGTACTTCTTCGATCGCCAGTGGAGCCGCCTCAAGGCCTATGCCAACGAGCGCGACATTCTCATCATCGGCGACCTGCCCATCTATGTCTCGCGTGACTCCGTCGAGATGTGGGCGACGCCTGAGCTCTTTAAGATCGACGCCGCCGGCAATCCGGTGAGCGTCGCCGGCACGCCGCCCGACCAGTTCTCGGCCACCGGCCAGTACTGGGGCAACCCCATCTACGACTGGGACGCCATGGAGTCCGACGGCTTCTCCTGGTGGGAGGGCCGCATTCGCGCCGCCCTCGACATGTACGACGTCATCCGCCTGGATCACTTCCGCGGCTTCGAGGCCTATTGGGAGGTGCCGTTCTCCTCACCCGATTCGTCCTACGGTTCGTGGACGCAGGGTCCCGGCCTCAAGTTCTTCAAGACGCTCGAGGAAAAGCTCGGCACGCTGCCCATCATCGCCGAGGACCTGGGCTTCCTCACCCCCGGCGTCATCGACATGCGCGACAACTCGGGCTTCCCCGGCATGAAGATCCTGCAGTTTGCCTTTGAGGGCACCAACTCGTACTACCTGCCGCATAACTACATCGCCAACACCGTCGCCTATGTGGGCACCCACGACAACGAGACGGCGCGCGGTTGGTTTGAGGGAACGGCCACCCCGCGTCAGCGCGAGCAGGCAGCCCTGTACACCCATCAGCAGGCCGGCGAACCCATGGCAGATGCACTCAACCGCACCATCGCCGCCAGCGTGAGCGACACGTGCATCTACACCATGCAGGACCTGCTCAACTTGGGCAACGAGGCGCGCATCAACACCCCTGCCACGCTGGGCGGCAACTGGACCTGGCGCATGCTCGACGGCGCCATCACCCGCGAGCTCGAGCACAAACTCACCGACTGGACCGAGACCTACTTCCGCATCCCGTCGGAAGCCGAAATCGAGCTTCCTCAATAGGAGCTACCGCGCCCGACCCCTCCCCACCGTGCGGACGCGCTTGCTTTTCCCGCGCGAGGCCACCCCAATCCCCTCGCGCGGGCTTCTTATGAATTGCAGACATGAAACAACCCATCACAGGAGGAAACATGCCCCGTATCGATCTTGCGGATCTTGCCGAGCAGTCCTTTGGAACTTCGCTCGAGCAACTCGATGACCGCCGCATTTACAAACTGCTGGTCAAGCTCGTACAGGAGCGCTCCGCCGCCTGCCCGCTCAACAACGGCAAGAAAAAGCTCTATTACATTTCCGCCGAATTTTTGATCGGCAAGCTGCTCATCAACAACATGATCGACCTCGGCATCTACGACGAGGTTAAGGACCAGCTCACTGCCGCAGGCCACGACCTCAACAAGATCGAGGAATTCGAGGTCGAGCCGTCACTCGGCAACGGCGGCCTGGGCCGCTTGGCCGCATGCTTCCTGGATTCCATCGCCACGCTGGGCTTGACCGGCGACGGCGTGGGCCTCAACTATCACTACGGTCTGTTCCGTCAGCGCTTTGTCGACAACCAGCAGAAGGCCGTCCCCGACGAGTGGCTCGGTGAGCAGGACATCCTAGTCGACGATGACCGCTCCTACACCGTCGAGTTCGGCGATTTTGCCGTTACCTCCAAGCTCGTCAACATCGATGTGCCCGGTTTCGGCCAGCCCACCAAGAACCGCCTGCGCCTGTTCGACCTGGCGAGCATCGACGACGGCCTGGTCCCCGGCAGCTCCATCGACTTCGACAAGACCGAGATCGCCAAGAACCTCACCTTGTTCCTCTACCCCGACGATTCCGACGAGCAGGGCCGCCTACTTCGCATCTACCAGGAGTACTTCATGGTGAGCAACGCCGCCCAGCTCCTGATCGACGAGGCCGTCGAGCGCGGCAGCAACCTGCACGATCTGGCCGATTACGCCGTTGTCCAGCTCAACGCCACGCACCCCGCCAAGGTCATTCCCGAGCTCATTCGCCTGCTAACCACCGCGCATGACATCGAGTTTGCCGAGGAC
>URTW01000201.1 GCA_900550815.1 uncultured Collinsella sp. | reverse complement strand
TCGTCGATGGATCGCAAGACCCGCAGCCTGCAGCGTGTGTCGATCGAGGACGCCGGGGGGGCGGACCGCGCCGTGCGCGAGCTGATGGGTTCCGAGGTCGGCTATCGCCGCGAGTACATTGAGAAGCACGCACATGATGCACGATTCCTTGATGCTTAAGAGGAGGTAACGTGGCAGACGATATCAACAACAATGAGGGTATGGGCGAGGCCGGCGACGCCGGCATGCCCGACGATCTGAAGCGCCTGCTTGCCCGTGCTGAGCAGGGCGAGGACGGCGCTCAGGGCGCCTATAACCCCGATGCCGATGATGACGAGGAAGAGGACGACGACGGCGAGCTCGAGGAGAGCTTTGGCGAAGTCGATCGCGGCGCCTCGGCCGGCGAGGAT
Source organism: uncultured Collinsella sp. (assembly GCA_900550815.1). GTDB lineage: Bacteria > Actinomycetota > Coriobacteriia > Coriobacteriales > Coriobacteriaceae > Collinsella. Next base: position 3,016 of record URTW01000201.1, on the reverse strand, counting down.
ATCAATGGCGGCCAGCTCCAGATTTCGGAGTTCGGTCGCGAGATGAAGCAGTCGTTTATCGAGTATTCGATGTCGGTCATCACGGCGCGCGCCCTGCCGGACGTGCGCGATGGCTTAAAGCCGGTGCACCGCCGCATTCTGTACGCGATGAACGAGAGCGGCATCTACCCCAACCGCCCACACAAGAAGTCGGCCTGGACGGTCGGCGAAGTTATCGGTAAGTACCACCCGCATGGCGACTTCGCGGTCTATGAGGCCATGGTCCGCCTGGCGCAGTGGTTCTCCATGCGCACGCCGCTCATCGACGGTCACGGTAACTTCGGCAACATCGACGGCGACGGCGCGGCGGCCATGCGTTACACCGAGAGCCGTCTGGCAAAGCCCGCCATGGAACTGCTGCGTGACTTGCAGAAGGATACCGTCGACTGGCAGCCCAACTACGACGAGTCGCTCGCCGAGCCCGTGGCGCTGCCTGCGCGCTTCCCCAACCTGCTGGTCAACGGCAGCCAGGGCATCGCCGTCGGCATGGCCACCAACATCGCCCCGCATAACCTCACCGAGGCGATCGAGGCCACCTGCTACCTGATCGACAACCCCGACGCCACCGTCGACGAGCTCATGCAGATCATGCCCGGTCCGGACTTCCCCACCGGCGCCATCATCATGGGCAGCGCCGGCATTAAGCAGAGTTACGAGACCGGCCGCGGCTCCATTACCGTGCGCGCCAAGGCACATGTGGAGTCCACCAAGACCGGCCGCAGCCGCTTGGTCTTTACCGAGATTCCCTACATGGTCAACAAAGGCACCCTGCAGGAGAAGATCGCCCAGCTCGTCAACGACAAGCGCATCGAGGGTATCTCGGATATGCGCGATGAGTCCAACCAGAAGGGTATCCGCCTGGTCATCGAGCTCAAGAAGGGCGTCATTCCGCAGGTCGTACTCAACAATCTGTATAAGTACACCTCGCTGCAGACGACCTTTGGCGCCAACAACTTGGCGCTCGTCAACGGCGTTCCCAAATGCCTGAGCCTGCGCGAGATGTTGCAGCACTACATCGACCACCAGGTCGACGTCGTCACTCGCCGCACCCGTTTTGACCTTAAGAAGGCCCAGGCCCGCGCGCATATCCTCGAGGGCTACCTGATGGCCCTTGACCATATCGACGAGGTCATCAGCATTATCCGCTCCTCGCAGACTGATTCCGAGGCCAGCAGCCGCTTGATCGAGCGCTTTGGCTTTACGCCCGAGCAGACCACGGCCATCCTCGAGATGAAGCTGCGCCGCCTGACCGGCCTGGAGCGCAACAAGATCCAAGAAGAGTTGGACGGCCTGCGCCGCGCCATCGCCTACTACGAGGACCTGCTGGCGCATGAGGAGAAGATCCTGGGCGTCATCAAGGAAGAGATGCGCGAGATCTCCAAGAAGTTCGGCGACCAGCGCCGCACCGAGATCAGCCAGGTTGAGAAGGACCTGGATGTCGAGGACCTCATCGCCGACGAGGATATGGTCGTGCCCATCACCCACACCGGCTATGTCAAGCGCATTCCGGTGGCCGCCTACCGTGCCCAGAAACGCGGTGGCAAGGGCGTGTCGGGTGTCAACCTCAAAGAGGACGACGTTATCGATGAGATGTTCATCGCGTCCACGCACGAGTACGTGCTGTTCTTCTCGAGCAAGGGCAAGGTCTATCGCCTGAAGGTGCACGAGCTGCCGGTGGGTACGCGCCAAGCGCGCGGTACCGCGATCGTCAACCTGCTGCCTTTCGAGGAGGGCGAGAAGATCGCGAGCGTCATCAGCTGCCGCGAGTTCCCGGCCGACGAGTACCTGATGTTTGCCACCAAGAGTGGCATGGTCAAGAAGACCGTGATGAGCGCATACGACCGCAGCCGTCGCGACGGCCTGATCGCTATCAACCTGCGTGACGACGACGCGCTGCTGAACGTGCGCCGCGTGCGCGAGGGTGACAAGATTATCCTGGCCACCACCGCGGGCAAGGCGATCATGTTCTCCGAGGAGCAGGTGCGCGCCACCGGCCGCGATACCAGCGGCGTTCGCGGTATCGGTATGAAGGACGGCGTGAGCGTTCTGGGCATGGAAGTCACTAACGGCAACGGCGATCTGTTCGTCATCACCGAGCGCGGCTACGGCAAACGCACGCCGGTCGCGGACTACCCGGAGCAGAATCGCGGTGGCCAGGGCGTCTACACCATCCAACTGACCGAGCGTAAGGGTAACCTCGCGGCCATGAAGACGGTGGGCCCGCAGCACGAGCTGTTCATCGTGACGGAAGGCGCGACGGTCATTCGCGTCAAGACCGACGAGATCAGCCAGACTGGTCGCGCCACCCAGGGCGTCAAGATGATGACCGTCGACGATAACGACCGCATCTGCGCTGTAGCCCGCATGACGGCCGCCAAGGAGAAGCCCGAAGGCGAAGGTGCCGAGGCCGCAGCCGACGCCGAAGAGGCCCCAGTCGACCTAGGCGACGGCAACGACATGCCAGAGGATCTCCTCGACGAGTAAGAGGAACTAGCTGGTAGAAAATATCAGACCCCATATATCGGCGGTCGGCGCACCTGCGCGCCGACCGCTTTTTTGAAAACCTAGGGACCCGCGTTCGCCCCGGCCGCCCGGCGGCCGGGGCGAACCCCTCCAAAGATTTTCAAAAAAGTTGTTGACGCGCGCGTAACGACTCGTCTAATATATCCCTTGCGCGATGGACCTGTAGCTCAGTTGGTTAGAGCGTCCGGCTGATAACCGGGAGGTCACAAGTTCGAATCTTGTCAGGTCCACCACTTTCTTTCGCAATAAACACCCCAGCGAGAGCCGAGTCGCCGCTGGGGTGTTTATTACTGTCTCCGTGGGGGTTTAGCTCAGCTGGGAGAGCGCGGGCTTTGCAAGCCTGAGGTCAGGGGTTCGATCCCCCTAACCTCCACCATGATGGACCTGTAGCTCAGTTGGTTAGAGCGTCCGGCTGATAACCGGGAGGTCACAAGTTCGAATCTTGTCAGGTCCA
>URTW01000200.1 GCA_900550815.1 uncultured Collinsella sp. | reverse complement strand
GGCGCGCACGACATCGCAGGGGTTGGTGGCTACCATTGCGTGTAGTGGCTCGTTTTGCGGATTGTTCACGGGCGTTGAGTCGTCGACGCCCGAATGTAGAAGTTCCTCGACGTCTTGATAACGTTTGTCGTGGCGAGACCCCGGCGCATTCGTATGGGCGAGCTCGTCGACAAGGATGAGCTGAGGGGCGCGTTCGATAGCCGCATCTAGATCGAACTCGCTGAGCGCAATGCCGTTGTGCTCGATGAGTTTACAGGGCACGTTCTCAAGCCCTTGTGCAAGATGGGCAGTTGCCGGACGTTCGTGCGGCTCGATGTATCCCGCGACGACGTCGACACCTCGCCGCTTGGCGGCGTGGGCGGCTTGAAGCATTGCATAGGTTTTGCCTGTGCCAGCAGCGTAGCCAAAGAAAATTTTGAGGTGTCCCCGGCTGGTTCGAGTGTCATCGGCGACCTCGTCTTTCTCAATTGCCTTGAGGATGAGGTCTGGATTGACGCGAGTGTCCGATGCGTCGCGCTGCATAGCGTAGCCTTTCTGAAGCGTTGTCCATGCGTGCATACGCGGTGAAGACACCACTGTATGCTCGCGAGGGCGAGTATAGGCGCACTGCAGCTGCAATAGTGCTTTCTACCTGCATCTTTACGGCATCTTAAGGACGTGAGCCCCGGCCCTCACGCCTCTTTAATCCCTAGAAGCGTTTACTGTCCCCAGACGCTTGCGAGGGCAGGCGTCCGAGACATCGGACCGCGTGTGAAAGGGGCGGTAAATGGACATCCTCATTCCCATCATCGGAGTCGTCTGCATTGGACTTCTTATCTATTACATCTACATTCTGATGAGGAGTGATTCGTAAACTATGGACGCTGCGATTCAGTACATCTTGTACTTTGCCGTACTCGTCGTCCTGGCCGTTCCGCTCGGTCGGTTCATGGCCCATATCATGGATGGTGAGCATACGTTCCTGTCGCCTGTGATTGCTCCTGTGGAGCGTGGCGTCTATCGTCTGCTTCGCATCGACGCGGCAGAACAGATGGGGTGTAGGCGCTATCTGGCGAGCGTGCTGGTCTTTTCGGGGATCGGCTTCGTGACTCTTGTGGCACTCCAGGCGCTTCAGTCCTTCTTGCCAGGCAATCCCCAGCACCTGCCGGGTGTGTCATGGGACCTGTCGTTCAATACGGCTGCTTCCTTCATAACCAACACCAACTGGCAGTCCTACTCCGGTGAGACCACCCTGTCCTACCTTGTGCAGTTCATGGGTCTCACTGTGCAGAACTTCGTTTCCGCTGGCACCGGTATCGCGGTCATGTTCGCGCTGATCCGCGGCTTCCGTCAGGTCAAGGAGCAGGGTCTGGGTTCCTTCTGGGTCGACCTCACCCGCACCGTCCTGTATGTGCTCATCCCGCTGAACCTCGTGTTCGGCATCTGCCTGGCTGCCGGTGGCGTCATCTCCAACTTCCAGCCGGCTCAGAAGGCTGAGCTCGTAGAACCCGTCGCTGTTCAGCCTAATGCAGACGGCGGCTGGAGCGTCATCGACGGCGCCCAGATTGAGGGCGACACGGTCAAGGTCGACGGCAAGGTTGTCGAGGGCGCGCGCGTGGTCACCGAGCAGTTCCTGCCCCAGGGTCCCGCGGCTCCTCAGGTCGCCATCAAGCAGTCCGGCACCAACGGCGGCGGCTTCTTCGGCGTGAACTCCGCCCATCCGTATGAGAACCCCAGTGCCTTCACCAACATCATCGAGATGACCAGCCTGCTGCTGATCCCGGCCGCCTGTTGCTTCGCCTTCGGTATCGGCGTCAAGAACACCAAGCAGGGCAAGGCCATCTTTGCCGCCATGTTCATCCTGCTGGTGATCTTCACCGGCATCATCGCCGTCAACGAGCATGCGGGCACCCCGCAGCTGGCCGATGGCGGAGCGGTCAATATCGAGATGACCGACGGCCAGGCCGGCGGCAACATGGAGGGCAAGGAGAGCCGTTTCGGTATCGCCTCCTCTTCTACCTGGTCCGCTTTCACGACGGCTGCTTCCAACGGCTCGGTTAACTCCATGCACGACTCCTACACCCCGCTGGGCGGTTTTGTCCAGATGCTCCAGATTGCTCTGGGCGAGGTCGTCTTCGGCGGCGTGGGCTGCGGCCTGTACGGCATGATCGGCTTCGCCATCCTCACAGTGTTCATCGCCGGCCTCATGGTCGGACGCACGCCTGAGTTCCTGGGCAAGAAGATCGAGCCGGGTGAGATGCGCTGGGCAGTTGTCCTGTGCTTGGCAACTCCGTTTGCCATTCTGGTGTGCTCGGCCACCGCCTGCATGGCGCCCGGCCTTGCCGACCAGCTCAACAATGGTGGCGCGCACGGCTTCTCCGAGGCGCTGTATGCCTTCACCTCATGCGGCGGCAACAACGGCTCGGCGTTTGCAGGCATGAACTGCAACATTCCCTGGATCAACGTCATGCTCGGCCTCGAGATGCTGTTCGCCCGCTTCCTGCCCGTCAACGGTACGCTGGCTAACGCCGGCTCGCTGGCCAAGAAGAGTAAGGTCGCCGAGAGCGCCGGTACCTTGTCTACCACCAACGGCATGTTCATATTCCTGCTCGTGTTCATCGTTCTGCTGATCGGTGCCCTGAGCTTCTTCCCGGCCCTGGCGCTTGGCCCCGTTGCCGAGTTCTTCCAGATGATTGCGTAAAGGAGGGCGCAGATTTATGACTATGCAAAAAGACATGATGAGTCGCGCGGTCCGCGACTCGTTTGCCAAGCTGGATCCTCGCGTCCAGATTCAAAACCCGGTCATGTTCCTGGTGTGGCTTTCCGCCGTCATGACCTCCGTCCTGGCCGTCGCTTCCATCTTCGGTGTGCAGGACGCGGGTGTGCCCACCTACTATGTGGTCGCCATCGCGGTCATCCTGTGGCTCACCGGCCTGTTCTCGAACTTCGCCGAGGCGCTTGCCGAGGGCCGCGGTAAGGCTCAGGCCGATTCCCTGCGTGCGGCCAAGAAGGATGTCGAGGCCCATCGCATCGAGTCCGTTGAGGACAAGGAGCACTTCACCGTCGTTCCCGGCACCGAGCTTACGCGCGGCGACCTGGTGATCGTACGCGCCGGCGAGCAGATTCCCGGCGACGGCGACGTCATCGAGGGCGCGGCGTCCGTTGACGAGTCCGCCATCACCGGCGAGTCCGCCCCCGTGGTCCGCGAGGCCGGCGGCGACCGCTCTGCCGTTACCGGCGGTACCACGGTGTTGTCCGACTGGATCATCGTCAAGATCTCCAGTGAGCCCGGCCAGAGCTTCCTGGACAAGATGATCGCGATGGTCGAGGGTGCCGCGCGCAAGAAGACCCCTAACGAGATCGCTCTGGAGCTCTTCCTGGAGGCCCTCTCCATCGTCTGAAACCAGGACCCGCAGGCCCTGTAATGTAAC
>URTW01000199.1 GCA_900550815.1 uncultured Collinsella sp. | reverse complement strand
CGGCTCATCTCCTCGACCGAATCAAACGGCCGATCCATGTCGTGCAAGATATTCGTATCGCCCAGGTGCAGGTCGGCGGTAAACCACATCATCGTCTGTGTCCTCATTTCGCAACGCGTCTAACACGTGCCTAGTATACAGACGCTCTGGCGCGTCGGTTAGCCAAAGAGCCCCGCCGAACAGACCTCGACGGCGTTTGTCTTGCTTTTTCGAAGCGTCATCCTGAGTTTTCTTATCCCGCCGCTTCTTACGGTCCCGCTCCAGCTCATCGTCATCGAGCAACAGGTCCCACTCAAACGGATCATCCGTCAAATCGAACAGGTCATCGTCGTCAAACATGGCCGCCTCCCTTACCGATTAGCGAGCATCCACCACGTAGAGTCCAACGCGCACCTGATGCCACGGGCTGCGTTCGGGAGCAACCTGTTGCACGCGGGCCTCAAATACGTCCTCATGGCCGTAATACATCATCAAGGACAGCGGGCCGACCTCGTTTCCCGGAACATAGCCAAGCTTAGTGTTGCCGAAGTAGATCGCAACCGCCTCGGGATCATGAGGGTTATCGCGCTCGGCACACAGTTTCAGCTTATCGCCAACCTTAAGATCGCCCAGGACCAAGGCACCGTCGGCATACTGAAATCCCGCGATGTGAAACGACAGAAGAACACGTGAAGGCTCGTACATAGCAACTCCCCTAACGGCCGGATAAACCGGTGTGTAACCTTATTGAGAAGTCTACGGTCCCGTGCGGACACAAATACATCCTGTCTGCGTCCTTCAATCGTTTGCCTCAACGCTTGCGCGACAGAATGCTTGCAGATAAGATAGGAACATGGATGGCACCCGTTGCCGCGGGTCTTGCCAACTCCGATACACGTTTTCATCGTGAGAAGTGGCCGTCTTCGCTTACGCAGAGGCGGCCACTTTGTTTGTCCCTATGTCACCTGATTCTAATGCACAAACATGCGCACGAACTTGTGCTTCCAGCTTGCGTAAGGAGCATAGCGGAATGGCACGTCCAGCCACGTTGTCTTGTTCACGATGCTCTTCTTGTGGCTAAACGTATCGAAGCTCTCGCGTCCATGGTACTGCCCCATACCGCTCGCGCCCATGCCGCCAAAGCCCATATGGCTCGTAGCCAAGTGCATGATCGTGTCGTTGACACAGCCGCCGCCAAAGGGCACGTAGCGCACAAAGCGTTGCTGAACCGAACGGTCCTGGCTAAAGATATACAGGGCCAGCGGCGTCGGACGATCCGTAATAAACGTCTCGGCCTCGTTTAGGCTCTCAAACGTCAGCACCGGCAAGATGGGGCCGAAAATCTCCTCCTGCATCACGGCGTCATCGGGGGACACGCCGTCCAAAATCGTCGGCTCGATCTTGAGCGAAGTCTCGCGCGCGGTACCTCCAAGCACAACCTTATCGGGATCGATCAGCCCGCGCACGCGCGCAAAATGCTTGGCGTTGACGATATGCCCGTAGTCCTCGTTATCGAGCGGATGCTCGCCAAACATACGGCGGGCCTCCTCCTTGATAAGGTCCAGCAGCTCGTCGTGCACGCGCGCATCGACCAGCAGGTAGTCGGGCGCCACGCAGGTCTGCCCCACGTTGAGCCACTTACCAAAGGCGATACGCCGTGCCGCAACCTTCAAGTTTGCCGTCGCATCCACGATACAGGGACTCTTTCCGCCCAGCTCAAGCGTCACGGGCGTAAGGTTTTTACTTGCGCGCTCCATGACGAGCTTGCCGACCGGAACGCTACCGGTAAAGAAGATCTTGTCCCAGCACTCATCGAGCAACGCTTCGTTCTCGGCGCGCCCGCCCTCGACAACCGTCACCAGGCACGGATCAAATGCCTCTTCACAGATTTGCTTGAGCACCGCGCTCGATGCCGGAGCATAGGCACTCGGCTTGATGACCACGGTATTGCCCGCGGCAAGGGCGCCGGCGAGCGGCTCGAGTGTTAGCAAAAACGGGTAGTTCCACGGAGCCATGATGAGTGTGACGCCATAGGGCACGGCTTGCGTTTTGCACACGCTCACGGCGTTAGCGAGATCGCACGGACGCAGGCGCGGACGACTCCATCGAGCCACGTGAGCGATCTGATGTCGAATCTCGGAAAGCGACGTACCGATCTCGCACATATAGGCCTCGTCATGCGACTTCCCCAAATCGGTCTTGAGCGCATGGGCAATATCGGCCTCGTGGGCCCGCACCGCATCGCGTAAACTCACGAGCGCGCGACGTCGAGCATCGACATCAAACGTGGCGTGCGTCTTAAAGTAGGTGCGCTGATCGCCGACGATGCGCGCAATTTCCTCGGTGTTCATGGACCCTCCTAATTTTCGTCCTCAAACATACCACCTGCAACGACTTCGTACATATGCTCGAGCTCCAAGCGGTCCATTAGAAACGGAACGGGGTATAGCGGATTGGCCTCGGCATCGGCATGCGCCGCCATCTCGGGAATGTCAGAGCGGCGAATGCCCAAAACATATTTGGGGATTCCCAGGGCCTCGTTCATGCGGTCGACCCAATCGATAAAGGCCTCGGCCGCAAGACTATCCTGCGCGGTAGCCGGCGCAATGCCCGCCATGTGAGCAAGATCGGCAAGCTTGGGGGCGGCGGCGTCACCATAAGCGCGAAGCATGTGCGGCAGGATGATCGCGTTGGCCAAACCGTGCGGAATTCCGTATCGGCCGCCCAAACTGTGCGCGATGGCATGCACATATCCGACATAGGAGCAGGTAAACGCAACGCCCGCCTTATACGCCGCCAAAAGCATATTGCGACGAGCGCACATGTCGTCACCATGCTCATAGGCCTCGAGCAAATTGTCGTGGATAAGCTGCACCGCCTGTCGCGCCATCTTGCGCGTATAGGGCGTGGTGCTTCGCCCGATAAAGGCCTCAACGGCATGCGTCAGGGCGTCCATGCCCGTCTGCCCCGTAATGGAAGCGGGCAAGCCGCACGTAAACTCGGGGTCGTGGACTGCAAAACGCGGGATGAGCACAAAGTCGTTAATGGGGTATTTGTAGTGCGTCCCGTCATCGGTAATTACCGCCGCAAGCGTGGCTTCGCTTCCCGTACCGGCGGTAGTGGGAACGGCGATGAGCAGCGTCAACAGGAGGGAAATTACGTTGATGCCGATGGTCAGCGGAAGGCGCTCCGCTATTTTTTCTATAACAGGGCGGGCATCGCTGGACATGGAGTTTCCGAAATCGAGCTGTACGATCCGCGACAACCAGTCGAAATATTGGATGTACAGAGGACGATCGATCCCATAATGCGCCTCAAGACGAGCCCGCGCCGCTTCTCCCGCAAGGGGGTTCAGCGTCGTCTGCATGTCCGTCGGCGTCCCCGGAGCCAGATGGATAACAAAGAAGCTGACGAGGGTGATCCCCCACAGCACCAGAAGCATCCAGATTGTTTTGCGAACGCAGCGGAGAATAAACGAAGGTGTCTCGGTCGTGACCATGGGCGCCTCCAGC
>URTW01000198.1 GCA_900550815.1 uncultured Collinsella sp. | reverse complement strand
TGTGAAGATCTATCTGTTTCGTACTTTGGCGGCCCTGAATTACGCCTGGCTGCCGTATTCATAGTCTGTCGTTTTATATCTGCTTAATCAATGCGGCCTTTACGCGGCAAGGCGCTTGAGGACGTCGATGAGCAGCTCGTAGAAGCGCTCGGCAGAAGCGAGCTCCATGCTCTCGTCCGGGGTGTGGACATCGGAGAGCGTCGGGCCCACGGCGATGGCGTCCAGGCCGTGCAGGGCCTCGGCAAACAGGCCGCACTCAAGGCCGGCGTGAATGGACTCGATGCGCAGCTCGGAGCCAAAGAGCTCGCGATAGCTCTCGACGAAGACGTCGCGGACCGGCGAATGCTCGGCATAGCTCCAGCCGGGATACTCGAACTCGAACTTGGCGTCGAAGCCCAGGACATCGGCCAGCGTCTGCAGGCGGTCCTTGAACTCGTTCTGCAGCGAGGTGATCGAGGAGCGCGGGGACAGCATGATCTTGACCTGGTCGTCAGAAGTGGCAACCACACCGATGTTGGAGGAAACCTCGACGGAGCCGTCGGTGGCGACGTTGCGGCGAATCACGCCGTTAGGGGCAAGACGCAGGGCGCGGATGAGGGCAAGCGCGGACTTCTGGTCCATGGCCTCGACCTCGGCGTCGTCGGCAATCTCGACGGTGCAGGTAAAGCCGGGGTCGAAGACCTCGAGCTCGGCAGTGACGTCGGCGATGATGCCCTTTGCAATCTGGGCCGCGGCCTCGGCGGCAGCGTGGTCGGCGTAGACCAGAACAGCCTTGCACTCACGGTTGATGGCGTTGTCCTTGGTGCCGCCGTTAAAGCTAACGATGGCGGGCTCGCCGGCAACCATCAGGCGGTCGATGATGCGGGCCATGATGAGGTTGCCGTTGCCGCGCTCCAGGTGGATATCGCTGCCGGAGTGACCGCCCAGCAGGCCGGAGATGTCGAGCGTGAGGGTACTACCGGTCTTGTGCTCGCGCACGATCGGGCAGGTGTAGGTAACGACGACGCCGCCGGCGCAGCTGACGGTGGCAACGCCCTCTTCCTCGGAGTCAAGGTTAATCATGGTGCGGGCGCTAATCTGGGACTTGTCGAGCGTCTCGGCGCCGACCAGGCCAGTCTCCTCGTCGGTGGTGAATACGCACTCGAGGGCGGGGTGAACGATCGAATCGTCATCGAGAACAGTGAGCATCAGAGCGACGGCGATACCGTTGTCGGCACCCAAGGTGGTACCGTTGGCGGTGAGGACGCCGTCCTTGACGACCAGGTCGATACCATCGGTCATAAAGTCGTGCTCAACGGAGCCCAACTTGTCGCACACCATATCGATGTGGCCCTGCAGCATCACGGTCGGGGCATTCTCGGCACCGGCAGATGCGGGCTTGCGAATGATGACGTTGTAGACCTCGTCCTGATACACATCGAGGCCGCGCTCCTTGGCAAACGCGACCAGGAAATCGCTGATGCCCTTCTCATTGCCAGACCCACGGGGGATCGCGCTGACCTCCTCAAAGAAATGGAACAGCTGGGCGGGCTCGTAGCCGGTAATCTTGTAGTCCATGGTGCCTCCTTGGCGCAACTGGTTAGACAGTAAGACATGCGACTTGTATATTCCCAGACTTTGCGTGCATAAACCAGTCGAAAACGCCGAGCGCCCTCGCATCATCGGCTAACGGTGAGGAAACGTCACTTTATCAAGATAAAGCAGGTTAGACGGGCCGTGCCGAAGGGACGTTGGACCCTTCAACCAACCTCAACGCCTGTTGAACGTTAATGCATACACCATTGGTATGTTTGATGAGATTTTTGTCCTCTGTCACGACGTAATCGGCATCAATGCGATTGGCGACGCCCAGCATCAGGTCGTCCTCAAAGTCGTTGTGATGATACTTGAACACAAAGGAGTCGAAGACCTCGTCTGCACCGACCGAGGCAATAATCGACTTTTGCCGAATCAGGCGAACACATGCCCACGCTGTCTCGTCGGCACCGGCGATGGCCTCGGGAGTGAGAGCCCCCTCACGGCGGGCGTCGGCCTTCATCGTCCTTCCCAGAATGTAATAGACGTCTTTGACAGACAGGGAGGACGAGAAGAGGACGATATCCTCCGCTTCCGCCGCGCGAGAAAGGAGCTCGACTATCGGCCTGGTCGCATTCGTACGAGCGAGAAAGTAATCTAGCCAGACGTTCGTGTCGATCAACAGCTTGAGCACACGTTTCGTTCCGACGCCGCTCATAATTCGATCCAATCGCTGAATCTCTCGCTCATCATTTGATCGTATAACTCGTCGTAATCAAAGGCTTCATCGGGGCTCGGCCTCTGAATCGAGAACCGCTCATAAAATTTCGAAATTAACGCAGCCCCTTCCGAGACGCGGGACGAACTCGCCTTCGATCGTATGTCGTCAGGCAGGACTTCGTCATCATTCTTTTTTGCGACGGGCATATGACCGTTCTCGGTCAAGTACTGTCACAGCTCCCTCACGGCTTGTGACGGCGTCATGCCAATATGAGTCAGTACGGCGTCTCCTGCCTCTTTGAGCTGGCGATCTATACGCACGTTCATCTGAACTGGCCGCGTGTCGAGTATTGATGAAGCCATATCAACTCCTTTGCTATACTGAATCTCAATTTCTGTATAGCACGGCAGATTAAAGCACATTTCAATAGAAACGGGGGCGCCTCCTTATCGGAAACGCCCCCGTTATACAGGGTATGTTTAATCCCTACAGCGCGCCGGAACCAGCTTGCATCATGCCGCCGGGGCCCGAGTTCACGCCACTGCTCACAGGTGCGGCGTTTCCGGTGTGCGGCGCCGCCGGAGCGGTATCGCCCCCGAGTGCACCCGCCGGACGCGGCGCCGGAATCTCACCCGTGCCGTGGCTAAAGACAAACTTGCCGTCGACCACGTCGCACAGGACGGTATCGCCCTCGCCCCACTCGCCGGCCAGCAGCTCCTCGGACAGCGGATCCTCGATGAGCTTTTGGATGGCACGACGCAGAGGACGCGCGCCGTTGGTGAGGTCGGTGCCCTCGGCCACGATCTTGTCATAGGCCGCATCGGTGAGCTTGATGTTCATGCCGTTGGCAATCAAACGCTGACGTAGGTCGTCCACCAGCAGGTGCGCGATCTTGGTGAGATTCTCGCCCGAGAGCTTCTGGAACACCACGATGTCATCGATACGGTTGAGCAGCTCGGGGCGGAACAGGCGCTTGAGCTCGCCCATCGCGCGACCACGGATCTCACTCGACGTGAGACCCTGCTCGCCGGTGGTGCCAAAGCCCACGCTCGCATCCTGCGCAATCTCGCGGGCGCCCACGTTGGACGTCATGATGATCACGGTGTTGCGGAAGTCGACCGTCTTGCCCTGGCTATCGGTCAGGCGGCCCTCCTCCAGCACCTGCAGCAAGATGTTGAAGATATCGGGGTGCGCCTTCTCGATCTCGTCGAACAGCACCACGGAGTAGGGCTGGCGGCGGACCGCTTCGGTGAGCTGGCCGCCCTCGCCGTAACCGACGTATCCCGGAGGGGCGCCGATCAGACGTGCAACGTTGTGCTTCACGCAGTATTCGCTCATCTCTAAGCAGCTCAGCCCCCGGTGCTCGTGG
>URTW01000197.1 GCA_900550815.1 uncultured Collinsella sp. | reverse complement strand
GGTATCGGGTTCCCACATTCATCCGCACATGTGCGGATGAATGTGGGAGGTGTTCGGATGAAGTCGATAATCAAGGGCCTTTGATCGTACGCTTGAGGGCGAGCGCCGTAGGTAAGGACGTACGGCATTCGGGTACAATGACAGGAATCTTGTCACCTGCTGTGCCGTTATTTGTGGCGCTTTTTGAAAGGACGAACCTATGAACGATATCCAGGGCTATCAGAACGGCCCCATCGAGACCGGTGCAAGCCGTGCCAAGGAGATGTCGCCGCGCGCGTACAACCTTGTCATGTCTGCCCTGATCTTTTTGGGCTTTTGCGCCATGGGCGTCGGTGCTTACTTTACGAGCACCATGTCGTTTGCGCGCATGATGATGAGCGGCGCCGCTTTGCCGCTGGTCTTTGGCTCATTTATTTTGACCATCGTCGGCATGGTCATGATGTCGGCCGCCGCCAGCAAGCAGTCCGTGGGCCTGTCCCTTGTGGGCTACGTAATCTTTGCGAGCACCTTTGGCCTGACCGCGTCGTTTGGCCTTGCCAACTACGACCTGCCCACCATCAACACTGCCTTTATCGCCACGGCCGCCATCACCTTTGTCTTTGGCGCCTTGGGTGTGACGTTCCCCAAGTTTTTCCAGCGCGTATATGGCATCGGTTTTGGCATTCTGCTCGCTACTATTCTGGTTGAGATCGTGCTGATGTTCATGGGCGTTTCGCAGTCCATCACCGACCTGATCGTGATTGTGGTGTTCGCCGGCTTCATTGGCTACGCCACCTATGTTGCCCCGACGGTGCCGCCTACGCTGCCCAATGCCGTGCTTATGGCCTCTAACCTGTTCGTGGATATTATCAACGTGTTCCTGCGCATTCTGAACATCCTCGGCCGTCGCGACTAGTGGCGAATTGCGGCGGTGCTTGCCGTGCGTGCAAATCGATGCGAAAGGCGGTCCTTCGGGGCCGTCTTTTTTGTACGCGGCGGGGTATCATGGATGGGAAAAGCCGATAGCGGCAGCGACAGGAAAGGTGACCACTTATGGCAGACGTCGACAACAGGAACCGTAACCGCAGGTCCAACCGAGCGGGTCAGCCCAATCCCAAGCGCGAGGCCCGTGCCAAGGCCGCCGAGCGTCACGTGGCAACTGTGTCCGAAGCGTGCGCCAAGGATATCGAGCGTTCGCGTGCCGGTGGGCGCGAGTTTGACGGTATGCCTGCCGGCTTTGTCTCTGCGATGAAGGCCAAGGTTCAGAGCGCTGTGGCCACCGAAGAACAGGGTGCCGAGGAGTCTGAGGCCGCCGAGGCCGAGACCGCTGAGGGTGCGTCCGCCGAGACCGAGGTTACGGCCGAGCCTGCACACGCAGAGGAGGCCACGGAGACCGAGTCCGCGCCTGCCGCCGAGGAGCCCGCTCCGGTCCTGCCCGAGGTCACCGTGCTCGACGCCTCTGCCACGCAGGCCATTCTGGATAACGGTCGAGGCTATGCGCAGTTCTGCGACATGGCCGTGCTCGACTTTGCCTCGTTCACCAATCCGGGCGGTGGCTATATTCAGGGTTATCTGGGCCAGGAGGCCACGCTGTGCGCCGATTCGTATCTGTACAACGTTCTCGATAAGCAGCGCAAATGGTACGGCGAGAACCGTCGCCGCAACATCAACTGCGAGCTTTACCGAAACCGTGCGCTGGTGGTGCCTGCGGTGCGCTTCGACCGCAACCACGTGCATGCATACGCCGACGTGATCGTGGCCGCCGCGCCCAACGTTAAGCGCGCCCGCCAGGAGTATCGCGTGAGCGACGATGCTCTGCTGGATGCCCTGCGCGACCGCATTCGCTTTGTGCTTGCCATCTGCGACGAGCTAGGTCGCGAGAAGCTCGTGCTGGGCGCTTGGGGCTGCGACAACAACGGCTTTGACGCAGAGGCCGTGGCCGAGCTCTTCCGCAAGGAGCTCGCGTCGGGCGACTTTAAGGTCAAGCAAGTCTTCTTTGCCGTGCCTTCTACGCGCTGGGATGAGGATTTTGCCAAGTTCGAGCACGTGCTGGCAAACTTCCCCGAGCGCAACGAGGAGTCCTATGCCCAGGTTGCCGCTCGCGCTGCGGCAGCTCGCGCCGCCGAGCAGGCCCAGGCTGCTACCGAGGATGATGAGGACGAGGACGATTGGCGCAAGTACCTGTAATCGGTACGTGCTGACAGATAGGTCGAGCCGGCGGGAGAGGCTGCTTCCGTCGGTTTTTTACTGAGCGAGGGGCTTACGATGAAAAACGTTCTATGCTTTGGCGACAGCAACTCCTATGGTTACGATCCGGCGGGCATGCGCGACGGCACCGCGGTGCGCTAGGCGCAGGATGTGCGCGGGGGCGGCGTGGCCCTACGTGACTTAGGCGAGGGCTGGCATGTAATTGAAGAAGGCCTCAACGGCCGCACGACGGTACGCGACGACATGTGCCATCTGAACACCAATCTTAACGGCATCCGCGCACTGCCGATGCTGCTCGAGGCCCATAAGCCGCTGGATGCGATCGTTATTATGCTGGGAACCAACGATTGCAAGACGGTCTTTGGTGTGACGGCCTCCGAAATTGCCCGTGGCACCATGGCGCTGATTCGCGCGGTGCGTGCATTTCCCTGGACCAATGCCGCACCCAGCCCGCGTATTCTGCTGATGGCACCTATCAAGATCAAGCCGCAAATCGCCGATGTATATATGACCGATTTTGACGAGCGTTCCGTCGAGGCCTCGGAGCATTTTGGTGAGTACTACGCACATGTGGCTGAGCAGTTTGGCTGCGACTTTTTGAATGCCGCCGACTTTGCCGAGCCGGGCGATATCGACTATCTGCATATGATGCCCGAAAGCCACGAGAGCCTGGGTCACGCCGTGGCAGCCAAGCTCCAAGAGATGCTCGGTGAGTAGCGCGACCCCAAACCACCGCAAAGGTGCCTGTCCCCTTTGCGGTGGTTTTGAACTGCGAGTCTTAATACTGCCACATATGGTTAACGGGGCCGGAGCCTTTGCCCATGTCAAAGCCGGCGGCGAGAGCGCCGGTTAGGTAGGCCTTGCCGGCGTTGACGGCGTCGGCAAGATCCATGCCCTGGGCCAGCGCGCAGGCGATGGCGGACGAGAGCGTGCAACCGGTGCCATGCGTGTTGCCGGTCTCGATGCGCTTGTGGCGGAACCACGTGGTGAGCGGATCGCCCAGGTGGTTGCCCTCGTCATCGAGCGGCGCGGGCTCTGCTAGCACATCGTTGGCCTCGTTGACAAAATGCCCGCCCTTAACGAGAGACGCGCAACCAAAGCGGCGGGTGAGGAGCATGGCAGCATTTTGCTGCGTGCGCTCGGAGTCGACCTCGTAGTCGAGCAGGGCCATGGCCGCGGGATTTTTGGGCGTGATAACCGTCGCTAGCGGGAACAGGCGGCGGGTGAGCGCCTCGGCGGCATCTTCGGCAATCAGCCGTGCGCCCGAGGTGGCGACCATGACGGGGTCGACGACCACGTTTGTTGCGTTCCAGGCGCTCAGGCGGTCGGCGATGACTTCGATAATGTCGACAGAAGACACCATGCCGGTGTTGCCGGCGTGCGGGCGGATATCGTCGAAGACGGCGTCAAGTGGCGCGGGTACGAGATCTGGAGAGAGAGACAGTCAGGCG
>URTW01000196.1 GCA_900550815.1 uncultured Collinsella sp. | reverse complement strand
TTGGTCGCGGTGGTCGCCAAGGGCCTCATCTTTACGTGCAAGACCGACCTTGTGGGCATCGGCTTCTCCGTTCCCCGCGCTAAAGAGCATTTTGACCAGAGCATGGGCCGCGAGCCGGTATTTGTGCCCACCACCTCGGCCTCCCCTGCCGCCAGCGCAGCCCATAAGCGCGGCGATATCTGCTTCTTCGATATCGACGGAACGCTCGCCTGGCAAGACCCCAGGCTCGCCCAAGACCTTCCCGAAGACGAGCGGGACCTCTCCCCCTATCCCAACGAGGCGGTTTCGCAGGCAATCCGCGAGTTAGTCGCCAACGGCAACATGGCCTTTATCTGCACGGGACGCACCCTGAGCTGCATCCACCCCAAACTTCTTGAGCTGCCCTGGACCGGCATCGTCTGTCTTGCGGGCGGTTACGCCGAGATCAACGGACACGCAATTCGCGATCTGTCGATGACGCCCAGTATGCTGCAGCGTCTTGCCCCCTACCTTGAGCAATCGGGCGAGGTCATCCGCTTTGAGGGCCTCAACGGCGTCGTGCGCATGAGTGCCGATGCCCCCGATGCTCCCGGATACGCGCGCACCCTGGGCGACGCAGTCACGCAGCTGCAACATTACAGTGTCTACAAGATCTTGATGTCTACATCGCTCGCCAACCACATCGCTCAAGATAAGGCACTTGAGCCGCTGCTGCGCTTTAACGAGCTCGAACTCGAGGTAACCGAAATCTCGCCCCGCGAATGCACGAAGCGCGGGGGCATCCAGTCTGTACTCGACGCCCTCGACCCCCACCACGGAACCGTATACGGCATCGGCGACGCCAGCAATGACGTCTCGCTGATGAACGCCGTCGATGTCGGTATCGCCATGGGCAATGCGCCGGACTATCTCAAGGATAAGGCCGATTACGTGACCGACACCGTCGATCACGACGGTGTCGTTGCGGCGCTCGAGCATTTTAGGCTGATTTAGGCGCGCTCCATCAAACGCACGCCCGTTGTCCCAAATCGCCAAAACTGCCGCGCCAAACGCCCTAATGTGGCAATATGTTGTCTGCATATTGCATCAACGCAACCTCAGAAAGAATGCGAGAACCCGTGTCCAGTCCGTTTACCAGCTTTTTAGCCCAGCACTTTGACCAGATTAACGCCTATCTGGCCACGTTCTTTGACGGACAGGCGACCTCTGCCGATATCGAGCGCTACCTGTACGCGCCGCTCTCGGCTTTTACGGCCAACGCCGGCAAGCGCCACCGCCCGCTTATCTGCATGCTCGCCGCAACCGCAGTGGGCGGTAGCTTTGAGAGCGCCCGCAGCGCCGCGGCAGCCATCGAGCATTTCCAGTCGGGCGCGCTGATCCACGACGACATCGCCGACAACGGACAGCTTCGTCGAGGCAAGCCCTGCATGCACCTTACCGAGGGCACGGGCCTTGCCATCAATTGTGGCGACCTGGCGCTCACCATGGTCACCAAGACGGTTCTCGACGACCCCACGCTGGAGTCCGACGTGAAGCTGCGCGTGCTCCACGAGCTTACCGAGATGATCGTCCGCACCATTGAGGGTCAAGCACTCGACCTGGGTTGGGTCCGTGACGGGCGCTTTGATATCTCGGTTGATGACTACCTGGACATGGCGACGCACAAGACCGCGTTTTACAGCGGAGCCACGCCGCTTGCCGCCGGAGCCATTATCGGCGGCGGCAGCGATAAGCAAATCGAAGCGCTGCGCGCCTTTGGCCTGCACACGGGCCTTGCCTTTCAGATTCAGGACGACCTGCTCAACCTTGTCGGCACTAAGGAAGCCGCCAACAAGGACTTCCGCACCGACATCACCGAGGGCAAGCGCACGCTTGTCGCCGTACACGCCCTCTCTGATGAGCGCCACCACGACGAGGTCGAGGCGATTCTTTCCTCGGGCACCGATGATCCCGCGCAGCTCGCACACGCCGTGGAGATCTTCCAGGAAACCGGCTCCATCGATTACGCCCACACTTACGCGCTCGACCTGACCGCTAAGGCCAAAGCGGCCATCGAGAACGTTGAGCTTGATCCGCACGCACGCGAGCTGCTCCTCTCCATGGCAGATTTCTTTGTGGAGCGCCTTAACTAACGGGGGTTATAAAACCTGTCAGCAGCGTATTTAGGCACAACTTGCTACACTGTTGAGTGAATGTTTATGCATCCCTTTGCGTTGTCTATCCGACAGACGCTCAAATAGTACGAATGGTACGCCGAAAGGGGTTCGTTCATGGAACCTATTACAACGGGCATGCAAGGAGCAGCCGTCGAAGACGTGCAGTCTCGTCTCCTGCAGCTCGGCTACACGATTGATGCCGCCGAAGTCACCGACAAGTACTTTGGAGCCACCACTGAGCAGGCCGTCAGCACCTTCAGGCTCGACAGCGGCCTTGCTGCCGGTCATGCCGTCGATATCCCCTGTTGGAGCGCCCTTGTAGACGCTTCGTATAAGCTGGGCGACCGCACTCTCTATCTGCGCATGCCCAATTTCCATGGCGCCGATGTGCAGGCCCTGCAGCGCGCTCTCAACGTTTTGGGCTTTGCCTGTGGCGAAGACGACGGCTACTTTGGTCCGCATACCGAGGCCGCCCTGCAGCAGTTCCAGGAAAATGTCGGCCTGTTTGCCGACGGCATGGCCTTCCAGGACACCTACGCCTACATCAACCGCCTGCACCATGTGTGGGAGGGCAAGCCCTCGGTCACCGAAGCCGAGTCCCGTATCGGTTTTGCTCGCGCCGCCAACGTGCTCGAGCGCTTCCAGATTGCCGTTATCGGCGAGGACCCCATCGCACGCAGCGTTGCGTCGCGCATGTGGAATATCGCTACGGCAACGACCGACAACAGCGGCATGATGCTCTGCGACTCCGAGGTCCCAACCGACGTTGACCTGGTGCTCGAGATCGCAAGCGATGAGCTGCCCGCAGATGCAGCGCCGCGCGCCACGATCGCCCTCGCCGAGTGCCACAACCTGGCCCAGCGCATCCGCACTGCCAATGTCGCCGCGCAGCAGAAGCCGGCACGCATTCGCATTGAGCTCACGGGCATGACGCGCTACAACGGCACCTTCACGGCCAGCGACGCGCAGACACTCGCCGTACGCCTGCTCGATGGCGTTTGCGATGCCCTCGCAGATTAGGTAAACTAAACGAGTTGCTTTTGGGCAACACCACACATTGGGACGTAGTTCAACGGTAGAACTCCGGTTTTTGGTGCCGGCTGTTGGGGGTTCGAATCCCTCCTGCCCTGCCATTATCATTTCTGCAGGAACGTATCTTGACCAAGAAACCGACGACAGCACAAGAAGAAAAATCCGAAGGCATCGTTGCCAAGGCGAAAGCGTTCAGGAACTATCTTGAGCTGTCCAAGACTGAGCTTCGCAAGGTGACCTGGCCCACGGTCAAGGAAACCCGTACGACCAGTCTGGTGGTGTTGGCCTTCGTCGTTGTCATGGCGATCTTCCTCGGCGTTGTGGATCTCGGGCTCTCCAAACTCATCTCCTTCATTCTCGCTGCTTAATGGAGAAGCCCATGATCGAAGAAAACAATGCGTCCTCAGGGGCGGTCGAATCGTCTGCCCAACAGTCCCAAGCAGAAGCAAAACCCGCGCAGTCAGAATTGACTGCG
>URTW01000195.1 GCA_900550815.1 uncultured Collinsella sp. | reverse complement strand
ATGAAGAACGAGGGCGATGCCGCGCAGGCCGGCGCCGCCGATACCGATATAGTGGGCGCGCTTAAACTCGGGCGCGGAGGTTGCAGTCTGGGAATCAGCCATGTGCTCGTGTACTCCTTGCGTAAACACTGCCTGTAACCCGTTAACTGTACCGCACCTACCGCATCAGCGCGAGGGCGACCGACGATATCCCGTCTAACTAACGCAAACCCTCTACCGCATCCGCCAGAAGAGCGGCGGCCCTATCCTGAGCCAGACCACGCGCCGCCTGACGCATGGCGTCGCGCGCCGCCGCGTCATCGACCAGGTGCAGCAGCTCATCGGCAAAGGCAGAACCGTCGATATCGGCATCGGCGCAGAGCACGCCGGCCCCGGCGTCGACCAGATAACGAGCATTGGTGGTTTGGTGGTCGGCTGTCGCATGCGGATACGGCACGAGCACCGAAGGCACGGCGAGCGCAGCGATCTCGGCCACGCTCGATGCGCCCGAACGCGAGAGCACCAAATCGGCAGCAGCCAGCATATCGCCCATGTTGTCGATGTAAGGCTGGACGCGGTAACGCTTCGCCTCCTCGGGCGTCAGCGCCAAAGCGCGCTCGGTCTCCTCAAAGCCGTCGGCACCCGTCGAATGCAACACATAGAGATTTTTGCGCGAAAGCAGCTCGTTATTGCGCGAAGCCACGCGCTCGATGAGGTGCTGGGCGCCAAGTGAACCGCCAAAGACGAGCAGCAGCGTAGCGTCCTCGGGAACGCCAAGTGCCTTGCGGCCGCGAGCGCGATCTCCCTCGATCACCGAGCGACGTACGGGATTGCCGGTCATGAGCACGTGGTCAGGGTCACCTTCGTGCTCAAAGACCGAGCGCGCTGCCGGCACCGAGATGCACACGCGGGCGGCGTGGGAGTTCATCATCTTGTTGGCCAGGCCCGGAACAGAGTTCTGCTCATGCAGCAGATACGGAACGCCCGCGCCCTTACACCACCCCAGCAGCGGAACCTCGACATAGGCACCAAAACCAATGGCGGCATCGGGCTTGCCAACCTTTGAGAAATGACTGGCGAGCGCACGTTTGGCCTTGTTGGCACGCCACAGCGAGGTCAGCGCCGTCCAAGGACGGGAGCGGTCGAAGCCCGTGACCGTAATGGGCACAAAATCAAACCCAGCCTCGGGGACCAGACGACCCTCGAGCTTGCGCGACTGGCCCACGAACACAACGTGGTGGCCACGGTCACGGAGCTCTTCGGCCACGGCGAGCGCGGGGTTGATGTGTCCTGCCGTGCCGCCGGCTGCAATAGCAACGGTCATTTTATCGGTCATGGTAGTCCCTTCGTACACGCGGTCCCTGGTCGTCGGTGCGCAGACGCGCCGACGGGTCCGAGTTCAAATCGATTCGATTATATCCGCCGCCCGCGTTGCGAGGGCTGGGGCGCTGCGGACGACCTTGCGGAGCCATTCGCGGGCGTGGACGAGCTGCCGGCTCGGATGCAGAACCATCCAGAACGGTAAAGCCGCTACGCGAAGGTCGTCCACCGCGCACATGGGCTACGCCGGCGGTGCTCTCATCCATAACGGCAAAGCTCTCACGGCGGCGGTCATACTCATCGCGGCGGGCGCTCTCGTACGAAACGCGCAGGATCAACCCGGCAAGCATAAGCGACACAATAATCGACGAACCGCCGTAGCTAATAAACGGCAACGGTTTTCCCGTCATGGGAAACACGTTGAGGATGCCCAGCGCGTTAATCAAAAACTGCACCGCGAGAATGACTGCGGAGCCAGACGCCATGAGCGCGCCCCGGCGATCGGTCGCCTGCTCGGCAATGCGAAACGCCGAGTAGATCAGCATCGCAAACACCAAGAAGAACAGCACGGTTCCGACAAAACCGACTTCCTCGCCAATGATGGCCAAGATGTAGTCGTTGTGTGCCTCGGGCAGATACGAGTACTTCATGGTTGAGTTGCCGATGCCACGGCCGAACAGACCGCCCGAGGCAAAGGCCATGATGGCAAGCGTGGCCTGATAGCCGTCACCATACTCGTCGGCCCAAGGGTTCAAGGCAACCTGAATACGCACCATACGGTACGGCTCTGCGACAAGCGCAATCACGATCACGAGAATGCCGAAGATTAGCACGCCGATGATAAATCTGGGGTCGAGACCCGCAAACAACGCCATGCACATGAGGGTCAACAGGATGATCAGGACAGTACCGAAATCGGGCTGGATAAAGATCAGAAAGAGCGAAATGCCCAGGTAGATGCCCATCTTGCGAAGGAATTCGTTGATGTTGCCACCGGGCGAAAAGAAGCGATCAAGCATGATGGCCGAATACGCAATGGCAAATGGCTTTAAAAACTCGGAAGGCTGGAACTGAATACCGGCGATGTTGAGCCAGCGCGTGGCGCCGCGGCTGCCGCTGCCCACCAAGAACACCAGAAGCAGTAGCCCTATCATGCCTATGAGGAAGATCCTGAGCACATCCTCCCCAAACCAGCTGTCCGGCAAAACGCGCACGATGGCAATCAGCGCCAGAACACCGACCACGGCAAACGCGGCCTGTCGACCCAGAAAAAACGTCGCCGAGCCATTCTCGTGCAGCGCCTCGACCGAAGACGCCGAGTACACCATCAGCAGGCCAAAGCATACCAAGGTAAACAAGCAGGCCATGAATATCAAACGGGGGCGCATGATACGGGCGGGAACGCCGGCAATATAGCGTTCGCTAAACGACTGCCCGCCGCGGCTGGAACGCGGTGTGGTGCGACGTGAGGAAGCACGGTCCGAGTCGGGCCTCCTCATACCTTGTCGGGGGCTCTCCTCTCTCACCGCAACCCCTATTCCATTTGCGATTTCGCCGCAGCGGCAAGCTGGGCCACATAGTCCTTAAACACGCGGCCGCGCTCCTCATAGCCCGAGAACTCATCGAACGAAGAGCAGGCAGGAGAAAGTAAGATCACATCGCCACGGCTCGAAAGCGAACGGGCAACGTCCACGGCGTCGCGCAGGTCATCCGCCTGGGCGATATCCACATCGCCATCGACATCAGCCTCGTCCATAGCGGCGGTGAAGCGCTCGCGCGCATCGCCAAAGCAAACGACCGAGCGCACGTTGTCCATAACGACGCGGGCAAAGTCCGCAAGCGGCGTACCCTTATCGTGGCCGCCGAGCAGCAAAATCACATCGTCGTCGGGAAACGCCGTCAGGGCCTTTTCGACTGCATCGGTGTTCGTTGCCTTGGAATCGTTGACGTAGCGCACGCCATCGATCTCGCCACAGGGCTCAACGCGGTGCTCCAGCGGCTGGAACGATGCCAAACCACGGCAAATGCCCTCGGGATCGGCACCGACGGCCAAAGCAGCCGTGGCAGCACATAGGGCAGTGATGACATTGTGATGGCCCGAGATCTTGAGCTCGGAAGTGGCGACAAGCTGAGTCTCGACGCCCTTCAGGCGGACGACCAACTTGCCGTCGCGCACAAAGGCGGCGTCTGCACCCTCGGGCTCGTCAAAAGCGACCTTGCAGATGCGGCGGCCCGGCATGTAGAAGTACTCATCGAACTCATGGATGCCGGCATCCTCAACGTCGATAACCACCAGGTCGTCGTCGGCAAAATTCTCGAACTGCTAAATATAGGCAAGCGCTATGGTCTTGTGGC
>URTW01000194.1 GCA_900550815.1 uncultured Collinsella sp. | reverse complement strand
AGCCGTCAGACTACACCTCAAGGGAAAGCACCATGTCCTGCTCCTCATCGTCCTTTGACTGGGACACCGCAGGGGCATTGGAATCTCCCGTCCAACTGGCATGTGAGATGGCGTAAGCCCCGCCGCCGATGAGAAGCGCCGCACAGAGGATTCCCGCACCAGCCGCGCAGACCTGCTTACGGGAGAACTCGCGCCCGAAGAGCACGACTCGACTAGTGTTCTTGTCCATGTTTGCACGCATCTCTGTCCCTGCCTTAATTTGGAAAACTAGCAAACGACTATATTTTAAATTGTCACTTATATAGGTGTGACTCATTTAGGACAAACACAAATCATTGGCACTAACCGTAAAGGGAGGTGCCAGTGACTTGCCTTGATGCGAAAATGCGTGTGGGCTTACGGATTAAAGAGCTGAGGGGCGAGCTGGGTGTAAGCCAAGAGGCGTTTGCCTATTCGATCGGGATGTCTAGAACGTATTTTGCCGAAGTTGAAACGGGCAAAAGGAACATATCGATTGAGAACATAGACCGCATAGCCAGCGGCTTGAAGGTCAGCCTTAAAACGTTCTTCGACTCGGAGCTATTCTCGGATGGAGAGTACCCTCCTAGCTCGTAAATGCACTAAGAACGCTGCTTATGTCATTCGTGTCAGTGTAGTAGCGTTTTGCGGTTTCCGGGTCATGTCCAAATAGCGCGGCACGAAGTTCAATGGGAATTCCCTTATTTCGAGCAACCGTGTGCAGGGTTGTTCGCCATACGTGGGAGCGAGCCGTTTGGAGCAATTCAATATCGCAAGCTGTTGCCATTTCTTTATAGAGCGAGCGAACTGCCTTTGAGCAATTCGATTTGTCCCACTCGTGCCACGGGTCATCTGCGGCGGGGGATGGGAACACAAGGCCTTGGCCTTTGCAGGCTTCGCGTCTGCACAGGAGCATCGAAACAACCCGAGGCTCAAGTACGGGCACGATACGCCCTCTGTGCGTCTTGCTCGCCTCGTTGGTCACCTCTACGGTGGAACAGTCTTGCCCCACCTCATTCCACGTGAGCGCCCGCGCTTCGCCGATTCTGAGGCCCGTTGCCGCTTGCAATGCGGTCACCTCAACAATCGAGCGGCGCACATTGGCGAGCTGCTGGCGCGAATATTTTCCGCGTATCGATGTGTCCTCGTCAAGAATCGACCGCCAGTCATCTGAGAGAAGCCAGTCTAGTGCCTGTTTCCACTCGCTTTCCGTGAGGCCTCTGCCACCGTCCGGCTTGTTGCCCGCCTTGTGCTCAGGGAGGTCGAACGATAGACCCGCTATGGAGTTGGAGGACAGCACCCCAGCTAGAATCAGAGGATGTATGACACAATTGTTGACAACCTTGCGAACCTGTCGCGCGGTAGCCGGCCCGTGCTGGCGGGCAATCGAGGACAACGCGTTGCTGAAAGTGCCAGCGCGAAGCGCGTCTGCTATTGGGTATTTGCCGAGAGTTTCTGAGGCTATCGAGAGGCACAGAGTGTATCGCTCTCGGGTCGTGTCACGGATTCGAGGGCTTTCCCTTATGGTTTTTATCGCTTCGGATTTGATGTAATTCCCGAATAGGTCGGAGCTGCGCCAGCAGTTCTGCTGTCCAAAGGTCGTTTTCAAATCTTCTGCTTGACGATGGGCTTTTGCCCTCAGCTCGCCTTTGGTCATCTTTCCGCGCGTGTCACGCCGTAAGGTGAGCCCGTCTGGAAGCCGTATGCTCCACTTCATGCGGTAGCCGCCCCTCGGGTCGGGTTTTATCTGTGCGCTGTCGATTGTGTCTTGACCCGGTTGGAGCACGATTCTCGGCATGTTCTCCCCAATCGCAAAAGTGTCCCTACTATTGTCCCTACTTTCAAAGGGAAACACAGTTATTTGGATAGTATCAACGGGAATAGATTATATTATTTATCTGCGAAGATAATGAAATGAAAGCTGCTGAGAATTATAGTACAACAATACCCGGAGGTCGGTGGTTCAAATCCGCCCCCGCGACCATGAAACTTCAGGTCGGAAGCATAAAAGCTCCCGACCTTTTTCTTTGTCTAGGGGTTTCGGCATCTCTCGTTCTTTGGGTACCTCGAGGCGGGCAATCAGATAGATGCTTACGAGTATCATAGGGTCTTTTTACGTCGCGGTCGTGTCTCGTACTGGTGCGCCGCTCTTTGTGGGACGTGTCACTTTGCCATAGGTTGTCCGGCGGCGGGGCGCAGGTCGTTCCCCGTGGCGTCGCTCCTTTCGACGCTACGCTGCCTGGCTACTCGTTCCACTGGTGCTTTTTCATGTCGTCGCAGCCGTTGTCTCGGAAGGCGACTCCTTCCTCCGTCAGTAGTGCTCGCTGGTCGGGGATGTTTGGCGCGAGGCGTCCCGCGTGGTTGACGACGCGGTGGCAGGGATAATCGCCGTAGCGATCCGCCTCGCTCAGCACCGCTCCGACCAGGCGAGAGTTTTTCTCCCTGCCGATGAGGCGCGCTATCTGACCGTACGAGGCGACGCATCCCGCCGGAATCTCTGCCACGACGGAGAGAATCTCATAAACCAAATCTTCGTCCAGGACTTTTCCCATCGTATCGCTCCCGTGTTCGCTTTTGCCTTCGGGGGCGCGGCGCCGATCACCCGTGCTGCGATTTTCGCAGCTCCCCTTACCGAAGCATCGAGGGAAAGCGCGTGCGTGTCAAGGTTATCTGGTCCAGTTGCTGGCTCGATGCCTCGAGATGTTCGCCTCAAGTGCGACCTGCCCCTATTGGAAAAGGATGCCGAAGATGTATTTGGTGATGGCGGAGCGGCGGATGACCCCCACGAGTTTGCCCTCGTCATCAACCACAGGAAGCTTCTTGAACTTCTTCTTCGCCAGCAGCGCGGCGACGCGGGCGATGCTCTGCTCGGGACGGGCACACACTACCTGGCGCGTCGCGAAATCCATGACGCAGCGATCCTTCAGGCCTTCGATGCGCTGCTCAAGGCTCTGATCGTCGAAGTACAGCATGGACGCGTCGCCGCCCGTGAAGATGGTGTGAGCGCGATGCTGCGCGATGGCTCCCATGACATCGCCGTCGGAGATGAACCCGACCACCTGGTTGCGCTCATCGATTACGGGCATGCTGCTCACCTCGTTTTCGGCGAGCATGCGCACCACGTCGGAAATCGTGCAATCCTGCGTGCAGGTGAACGGCTCTTCAATCATGATGCTAGAAACGGGCGTCCCCTCGAGCTCGAGCGGGATGCGCTCGGACAGAATCTCGGACATCGCTTATGCCTCCTTCGTTTTCGGTGCGGTTTTCTTGGTGCGCACGCTGAATATGGCGCAGATAAGGGAAACGAGGCCGATTGCCGCGCACACCTTGTAAGCGACGCCCGCGCCCACGGCGGTGGCTACTTGGAGGCTCGCATCGACGCCGGCCGACGCGGTGACGCTTGTCATGACCGTGATGATGAGCGCCGTGCACAAACCGCCGGCGACCTGGCGGCCGGTGTTCGCGATGGCGTTGCCGTGGGCGATCATGTCATTTTTCAAGGCATTGACACCCCATGTGTTCACCGGCATGTTCGCGAGCGACTGGCCGGCGGACTGCAGCATGCAGAACAGCGCAACCACCAAGATGGGCGTGGTTACCGTCGAAAGCGAGAGCAGGAACAGGGCGCCGGTCATGAGGGCCAGGCCGACGA
>URTW01000193.1 GCA_900550815.1 uncultured Collinsella sp. | reverse complement strand
GCGGGTTCCAAATACAAAAGGTATATTCCGTTTTGGGCCTAAAGACAGGGAATGAAAAGAAGGAGGCGGCTTATGTCTGGTAATAACGAAGCGCTGTTTACGCCTGAGCTGGTGTTTTTTGATTGGGAGTGTGCAACGCCGGATGAGGTGTTTGCGCGGCTCGAGGGCGAGCTTGCCCCGCGCGGCTACATTGCCGACGGTTGGCTCGACGCCGTTCGCACGCGCGAGGATGCCTATCCCACGGGTCTTGCCATGCCGGCGGCAAACATTGCCATTCCGCATACCGATCCGGGGTATGTGGCCAAGCCCTATATCGCGGTGGTGAACCCCGCCGCGCCCGTGACATTTAACGCTATGGCTGGCATGGGCGCTCCGGTGCCGGCGCAGATCGTCATCAATCTGGGCATCGCCGAGCCGGGCGGCCAGGTCGAGGCCCTGCAGGCGCTCATGAACATCTTTATGGACGCCGATGCCGCAGCCGACGTGCTCGGCCAGACCACGTCCCAGGGCATGGTCGACGCCATCCGCCGCCACTTCTAAGGTGGGGCTGAGTCGGCACGAGGGGACGTTCCTTTTCTGCCGGCAGTAAGGGACAGTCCCCAAGTGCCAAGTGCCAGAGCTGTCCCCTTTGCACCAAAATGGTGCAGATTAACCTGTCCCCAATGCACCAAGCGTGCCGCGGGGGCTGCGTTGTGACACAATGGCGTTTGTTCGATTCGTTATGCGAAAGGCCAACTATGGCAAATAAGAAAAAGAACTCCGAGGCCGCGCCGACGCCCGAGCAGCAGGCTCGCGCTGCCTCCAGCTCTCGCAAGAAGCAGCGCAAGACGTACGTGTCTAAGACCGTCAAGATCGTCCTGGTGGTCATCGGCGTGCTGGCAATGCTGCTTTCCGTCTCGGCGATGGCGTGCTCCGGCCTTATGTCGCAGGCCGAGGACACCTCGGGCTACAAGCTGACCGGCGGTGTCGCTGCTACAATCAACGGCACCAACCTCACCGAGGACACCGTGACCAAGCAGATCATGAGCATGCGTACGTCCTACGGCTACACCAAGGACAAGGACTGGGCACAGTACCTGGTCGACAACGACCTCACGCCCAAGAAGTACCGCAAGCAGCTTATCGACTCCTACACGCAACAGATTCTGCTTCAACAGGCGCAGAAGGAGAACGGCGTGACGGTGTCGGACGAGGAGGTCGAGAAGGCTTGGAAGGACGCGTGCAAGAGCGCGGGCGGTGCCAAGGCCTTTAAGAAGACCCTCAAGACCTACGGCTATACCGAGGACACCTACAAGGATTCGCTCAAGGAGAGTCTGGCGCAGCAGAAACTCAAGGATGCCGTCGCGCCCACGAGCAAGCCCAAGGACAGCGAGATTGTCGATTACATCAACGAAAACCTGTCCAGCTACAACGACGCCCGCCGCTCGTCGAACATCCTGATCAAGGTTGATTCCGACGCTTCCGACGAGGACAAGGCTGCCGCCAAGGCCAAGGCGCAGGAGTGCCTGGACAAGATCAACTCCGGTGAGCTGAGCTTTGAGGACGCCGTTGAGCAGTACTCCGAAGACACCGGTTCCAAGGAGAAGAAGGGCGATGTGGGCTGGGATAAGCTCACCACCTTTGTCGACAGCTACCAGACGGCGCTCGAGGGGCTCAACAAGGGCGACGTGAGCGAAGTCGTCGAGTCGACCTATGGTTACCACATCATCAAGTGCACCGACTACTTCCATGTCGATAATCAGGTCGATGACATCAACCAGGTGCCCAAGGCCATCAAGAAGTACGTCTCCAATGTGGTGAAGACGCAAGCGGCCAGCACTGCGTACAGCGAGTGGCTGGAGCAGTACAAGAAGGATGCCGACATCACCGTCAACCCCATGCCCAAGGACGTGCCGTACAACGTCAGCCTGAAGGGCGTCACCAAGAGTTCGACCGACGATTCGTCGACGACTGAGTAATCATGGGGCGGCGCTCGTGCGAGTGCCGTCCGCACTATTGAGGAGGATTTGCAGATGACCAACGAAGAGCTGCAGAAGGAAATGATTGCGGCCATGAAGGCCAAGGACAAGGTTCGCCTGTCCATCATTCGCCAGGTTAAGGCCGAGGTGAAGAATATCGAGGTTAACGAGCGCCGCGATGTGACCGAGGAAGACGTCAACAGCATGATCAAGCGTCTGATTAAGCAGACGAGCGAGACGCTGGAGATGTCCATCAAGGCCGGCACCGACCAGGAGCGTACCGACAACCTGACCGAGCAGGTCAAGATTCTGGAGAGCCTGCTGCCCGCGCAGGTTTCGGGCGAGGAGCTCGAGGCTCTGATCGAGCAGGTCATCGCTGAGCTGGGCGCCACGTCCAAGAAGCAGATGGGCCAGGTTATGGGCGCTTTGGGTAAGGCCACTGGCGGTAACTTCGATAAGCCGGCAGCAGCAAAGATCGTCGGCGCAAAATTGGCGTAAGGGCAGAGCGGTACATAGTTGATGCTGAGGGGGCGTGACCATTGCGGTCGCGCCCCTTTTTGCTGGGCTGGGCACTCATTGGGGACAGACTTAAATGAGTGCCCAATGAGCAGGTACTCATTTAAGTCTGTCCCCAATGAGTGGGTGGAAGGTTGCGGGTTCTTTACGGGAATGTAGTGTGGTCTGCGGAGACGTGGTTCTTTCCGTACAATAGTTCAACTCGTGTAAACGCAGGGAAGGGACATTCATGGCAGACATGATCGAGATCAAGCATCTCAACAAGTACTTTGGCGACCTGCATGTGCTCAAAGATATCAATCTCACCGTCAAGCGCGGCGAGAAGCTCGTAATGATCGGGCCTTCCGGCTCGGGTAAGTCGACGCTCATCCGTTGCGTCGATTATCTGGAGGAGCCCACGTCGGGCGAGGTCGTCATCGACGGTACGCCGCTCACCAAAAAGAATCACCTGGAGATGGCTCGCAAGTACAGCTCCATGGTGTTTCAGCAGTTCAACCTGTATCCCAACATGACGGTGCTGGGCAACCTGACGCTCGCACCCATCAAGCTGCAAAAGAAGAGCAAGGAGAAGGCGACCGAGATCGCCATCGCCGCGCTCAAGCGTGTTGGCATGGCGCATAAGGCCGGTGAGTATCCGCAGAATCTCTCGGGCGGCCAGCAGCAGCGCATCGCCATCGCCCGGGTCTTCCTGAAGAACCCGCCCATCCTCATCCTCGACGAGGCTACCTGTGCCCTCGACAACGAGAGCGAGATCCTGGTGGGCCAGAGCCTTGAGAAGCTGGCCCACGGCCGCACTACCCTGACCTTCGCCCACCGCCTGACCACCATCAAGGACTACGACCGCATCCTCGTGCTGGGCGCGGAGGGCATCGATGAGTCCGGCACCCACGACGAGCTGCTGGCCAAGAAGGGCGTCTACTACCGCCTGTGGAACCAGCTGCCGGGGGAAGACACGCTATAATTTATCCATAAAAACACGGGACTGCTTGCAGCAGCCCCTAGATTATTATAGTGAGAAATATCAGTCGCCCACGATGAGCCGCACTGCACCGTAGATGCCGGCGTCGTTGCCAAGGCTTGCGGCCGTGATGGGCGTCTCGCGGCAGGACTTGATGGCGGAGGTCTTGTAGTGCTCCACCAGCGGGTCGAAGAGGACGTCGCCTGCGCGGGACACGCCGCCGCCCACGAGGAACATC
>URTW01000192.1 GCA_900550815.1 uncultured Collinsella sp. | reverse complement strand
ACATGCATGAAACCCCCGCTGCGCACTTCGTGCGGCGGGGGTTTCATGAGTCCTGCGGAATATTTTCAGAGCTTTACCCTGTAGGGTCCCTGCCGCCACGTAGCAATCAGGGAATCCGGGGTGGACGGCGGCTTGGCTACGAGCTGGAGCTGAAAATCTGAATGGATGGGTGCCGTTGCTGGGAGCGCAGGCGTTGCTGATGATGATCACTTTGGAGATTGAAAGGCCGGTGGGCTTCGGCGGTTGTTGTGCCGGAAACTACATCCCAGTTTGGAGGCGGATTGTGGGATGTGGCTTCCGCTTGGGGCCTGTTTGGGAAACTTTGGGGCGGAGTTTTGCTTTATTGTGGGTCGCACTTTCCGCAACGTGCCTCAACCGGAAAGCGTGTCCCAGTATTTGCGCTCGAAATGGGATGGGGTTTCCGCCGTCCGCCTGCTAGCAAAAAGGCCTCCGGAGCTGTTGCTCTGGAGGCCTTTCGTTTACTTGCAAATGCGTGCGTTAGTTGTTCTTGGTCAGACGCTCGACGTCGTGGGCGATCATGTATTCCTCGTCGGTGGGGATGACCATGACCGTGACGGCGGAACCGGCGGCACTGATGACCTGCGGGCCGTTGCCCACGGCCTCGCGGTTCTTGTTGTTGTCGATGCGTACGCCCAGCCATTCAAAGCAGTCGCAGAAGGCCTTGCGGATCGACCAGTCGTTCTCGCCGATGCCAGCGGTAAAGGTGATGGTATCCACGCCCGCCATGGAAGCGATCATGGAGCCGGCCTGCTGCATGGCCTTATAGGCGAACATATCGAAGGCGAGCAGGCAGCGCTCATCTCCCTCGGAGGCGCGCGTGCGGATGTCGCGGGCGTCGTTGGAGAGGCCCGATATGGCAAGCAGGCCGGACTGCTTGTTCATCATGTCGTCGACTTCCTGGTAGCTGTAGCCGCCCTCGCGCTGCAGGTAGCACACGGTGGCCGGGTCAATGGAACCACAACGGGTGCCCATCATCAGGCCGTCGAGCGGCGTGAGGCCCATCGTGGTGTCGCGGCACACGCCGTCCTCGATGGCGGCGAGCGAAGCGCCGTTGCCCAGATGGCACGAAAGCAGACGGTGGCAGCGCGAGCCCAGGATCTCCTTGGCCATCATCCACTCGTAGCGGTGGCTCGTACCGTGTGCGCCGTACTTGCGCACGTGGTACTTGTCGCACACGTCCTTGGGCAGCGCGTAGGTGTAGGCGACCTCGGGCATGGTCATGTGGAACGAGGTATCGAAGACGGCGACGTTGGGCAGCTCCGGATACTTCTCGCGGCAATACTCGATTGCTGCGGCCTCCCCGTAGTTGTGCAGCGGAGCAAGCGGTGCCACCTCGAGAATCTTGGCCATAACCTCGTCGTCGACAACTGCGGAATCATCGAAGTGCCAGCCGCCCTGAACGATACGATGGCCAATGCCATCAATCGTAAAGTCGGTCTTCTCGAGCTCCTCGAGCACACGAGCGATAGCAGAGCGATGATCGGGGAAAGGGACCTCCTCGGTCTGCTTGGCGCCACCGTTCTCGGAGTGGCCAAAGATGCCCATGTCCGAACCGATACGTTCGCAGTTGCCCTTGGCGAAAACCTCGCGGGTATCGGTATCCAAAAGCTGATATTTAAGGCTTGAGCTGCCGGCGTTGACAACAAGTACGTTCATGAGACTCCTTTGCAGTGCAATACGGTCGACGCAGACCCCTTAAGGCGGCCGCATTTTAATAAGAAGTTATCACAACTTGATAAATAGCTATCAGTCATATCGCCCAACGAGCGCAAAAGAGGGGCCGAACGGCGCGCGGTCGTCCAGCCCCTACCCTCTTGCAATTACTTGCCGTTGACGATGCGCTCGACGTCGGAAGCGATCATGAACTCCTCGTCCGTGGGGATGACGAAGATCTTGACCTTGGAATCCTTGGCAGACAGGCACCAAGCGCCGTCACCACGCAGGGCGTTGCGGGCATGATCCATCTTGACGCCCATAAAGGCCAGGCGGTCGGCAACGCCGGCGCGGACCGCCGGAGCGTGCTCGCCGATGCCGGCAGTAAAGACCAGGGTGTCCATGCCGCACATGGAGGTGGCCATCTCGGCGGCCTTGGCGGCAATCTTGTAGACAAACATGTCGAAGGCGAGCTGAGCCTCGGGGTCACCAGCGGCGGCGAGCTCCTCGACGTTGCGGCAGTCGTTGGTCTTGCCACCGGTCACAGCCAAAAGACCGGACTTCTTGTTCATCATCTCGTCGCCCTCGTCGACGGAGTAGCCACCCTCGCGCTGCAGGTAGCACACGGTAGCCGGGTCAACGGAGCCGCAGCGGGTGCCCATCATGACGCCGTCGAGCGGCGTCAAGCCCATGGTGGTGTCCATGCACTTGCCGTCCTCGATGGCGCACAGGGAAGCGCCGGAGCCGATATGGCACACGACGACCTTGCGGGCCTCGCCGTTGGTCATCTCGTCGACCATCTTGGAGATGTAACGGTAGCTGGTGCCGTGGGCGCCGTACTTACGGATGTGCAGCTTGTCGCAAACATCCTTGGGCAGGGCGTAGGTCTTGGCGACCTCGGGCATGTTGAAGTGGAAAGCAGTGTCGTAGACCGTGACGTTGGGCAGGTCGGGATACTGCTCGAGGCAGTACTCGATAACGTTGGCCTCGGGGTTGTTGTGCAGCGGCGCCAGCGGGGCGACCTCGCGGATCTTGGCGAGAACGTCCTCGTCGACGAGGGAGGAGTCGCCAAAGTACCAACCACCCTGAACGATGCGATGGCCGATGCCCTCGATCTTGACGCCGTTAGCCTCGAGGTCCTTCAGAACGACCTCGATGGCGACCTTGTGGTCGGGGAACTCGATGTTCTCGGTCACCTTCTTGGAACCGTTGGCAGCGTGGGTGAAGGTACCGCCGGTAAAGCAGACGCGCTCGCAGGAGCCCTTTGCGGACACCTTGTGGGACTTGGTATCGATGACCTGATACTTAAGGGTCGAAGATCCTGCGTTGACGACCAGAACGTTCATGTGTCTCCCTACTAACAGGCGGTGTGGCGCCGCCAGGTTACATACGCTTCAATAATAAACCCAAACGCCCTCGCGCTCGGGTTTATTGCGTTGATATATAAGTTATCGGTGCCTAAATACTCATGGCCTTTGGCTTGTAAGACGAAAGAGCGCGGGGATATACACCAGAGAAGAAATCCCGAGCGCAACAAGCAATATGACTCGAATGTCCGCGATGCTGCTCAACGCAGCATTGAACAGATAGAAAAGGATGGCACCCACCGCCACCATCTGGCTTTGAACCGAAATCAGTGAACAGCGCATCGAAGAATCGGCAGCATTTTGAAAAATCGAGTATTTGATTGGGGCAAACAACGAGTACGCAACCGTCTGCAGCACATAGAACACGGGCAGCAAATTAGCCGGAGTAAGGGGAATCAAAAACAAAGCTGTCAATACTAAGCGAATGATGCCGCAAATACGCGCAAAACGGCCCTTGTCGACACGAGCAATCACACTGGGCACAATAAATCCTATGGAGGCGGAGGCAAGGAGCTGGACCGCAATGGTCACACCCGAAGCGACGGCATTCATTCCGCGCCCCGAAAGCAGCAGTGAGAAACAGTGGCTCTTCGGTGGTTTCTGTGGGAGAGATTCCGGCATAGGCCCAGCTCAGCGGGC
>URTW01000191.1 GCA_900550815.1 uncultured Collinsella sp. | reverse complement strand
AACTGGTACGTTGGGCACTCCTCCCTGCGTCGTCGCTGCTCTTTGGCGTCTTTGCCTCGGCAGCGCTGTGCGGTGTCGAGATCAACGGCCGCCATTCGCTCGAACTGGTGGGGGTCGGCGCCGTAACCGGATGCGCATTCGGCCTCGCCAATGCCGTCGGCGGCGAGCTTTTCGCCCGACAGGCCTATCCGCTCGTCGTGCATCTGCCGCTTGTCGTCTACCTGTGCGTACGCTATCGCCTGAGTCCGCTGCTCGCCATCCTGGGCGTTACCAGTGCCTACCTGAGCTGCCAGTTTAGCAACTGGATGGGCATCGCCGCGCTCGCCGCCACCGATTCGCAAGTCGCGTACTACGTGGCACGCATCAACACCACACTCGGCGTCAATGCCGTCTTGTTGCATTGGGCAAGCGAAATTGGCCCCCGCCTGGCGATCAAAAGCCCCACCGAGCTGGAGATTCTGCTCATCCTGCCGCTTGTCTACTACATCTTCGACTACGCCACCAACGTCTATACCACGCTCTTCCACTCGGGCTCGGTGGTAACCGTTGAGTTTTTGGCGTTCGCCCTCTGCGCCTTCTACCTTATGTTTCTTGCCGTCTACCTTCGCGAATACGAGGCAAAGGAAATCGCCGAGCGCGAGCGCTGGATGCTCGCGACCCGCGACAGCGCGGCCATCAAAGAGCTCGAAGCCTGGCGCCAGTCCGGACGCGAGCTCTCGGTTCTCCGTCACGACATGCGCCACTACCTGCGCGGTCTAGCGGCCCTGATCGAAGAGGGTCACACCGATGAGGCGCTCGAGCGCATCGACGCGCTCTGCGAGACCAACGACCGCACCGCCGTGCGCCGCTACTGCGCCAACGAAACGGTCAACATTGCGCTCTCGTCGCTTTCCGCGGACATCAACGCGCACGGCATCACCGCCGACCTGCGCGCCGCCGTGCCCGAAACCGTCCACGTGAGCGATGTCGATCTGTTCAGTGTGGTATCGAACGCCCTGGACAATGCCATCGCCGCAGCGAGCGCCGCCCCCGAAGGCAAGCGGTTTGTCGACCTGGACCTTCGCTACGAAGACGGCCAGCTTCTATTGCTGGTTTCCAACACGTTTGGCCGTGCGCCGCACATGGTCGACGGCATGCCCGTGGCTCAGCACACTGGGCACGGCTTTGGCACCAAGAGCATTAAGCTTGCCGTCGAGCGTATGAACGGCAACTGCCAGTTCCGCATTAACGGCGACCGGATTGAGCTGCGCGCCGTGATGTAGGGGCTGCCGCCAGCCTCGCTACAGCGGTGCAGCCGCCGGGGTCAGCTGCTTAATGTAGGCCCACATGCGCTGCTTGGCGGCCGTGTCGGTGAGCGCCGCCGCTTATCCGTCGAGCGCAAGCACGCGGCGCCCCTGCACATGGGCGACGAGGCCGGGCGTGAGCATGGCGGTGTCAAATTCATCTATTGCCTCAAGCATATCGGCATAGGTCTCGCGCATGACATCGGCCGCACTGTTGTCCAGCAGCAGCACCGCCGCGGGGTCCAAGGTCTCCAGCGCCTCGCGGAACAGGTCGCACGTCAGGGCCTCGCCCGCCGCGACCGTCCCATCGCCCGCGCCGGCGACGCTTGCCAGCACACAAAAATCCTCGGGGGCATATCCAATGGCGCCGAGCGCCTTGCGCAACGCGGCGCCATCCGCGCCGGCAGCCAGTTCGCCGCCCGAGCACTCGGCTTCATCCAAATCGCCTTTGACCAGCACAATCGGCGAGCACGCGTTGCCCGAGATACGCACGCCGCGATCCGCAAGCGACGCGAGCTCCTGCTCGGTCGCCTGAGCGATGGCTTCTTTTTTCTGGCTTTGTGACGTGGGCATGCGCTCTCCAATCGTTTGCGTGCCCACCATTATATAAAAGAGCCGCCCGCGAGTGGTTGCTTTACGAGCCGCTGGGTATAAGCACGGTCGTACTGAGTTTTACGCGGCCGAGCCGCGTCGCATTATGGAGGTCACCATGGCTGACATCAAGCAGATTACCCCCGAGAACTTCGACGCTGTCGTCAACGATAGCCTGCCCGTACTGGTTGATTTTTGGGCCCCGTGGTGCGGCCCCTGCCGCTCGCTCTCGCCCATCGTAGACGAGGTCGCCGACGAACTGGCCGGCAAGCTGGCTGTGGCCAAGTGCAACGTCGATGACAACCAGGACCTGGCCATGAAGTTTGGCGTCATGAGCATCCCCACGCTGATCGTCTTTAAGAACGGCGAGGAAGTCGACCGTTCGGTCGGCGCCTTACCCAAGGCAAGGCTTCAGGCACTGCTGAAGAAACATCTGTAATACGCTTGTTACCTGTCTGCCGTCCATGAGCGGTCTCGCACCGCGCGCCGGAGTGCCAAACGCATGGCATGCGACCACGGATAGTATGGTAGTCACAAACAGCCCCCAGTGAACGGGTGCGGGTCAGACGGACTCGCGCCCGTTTTCTTATGCGGCGGCGCCCAAGACGGGCGTAGTAGAATCTGAACCACCATTTCGCCCCGTACAAAAGGAGATTCCCATGCATGACGTCGGAATGAACATGAGCCAGCTTGCCATGAGCGTCAAGCAGGTCGACGACACCATTGAGCTCGCTCACGAGTGGAGCCATCAGCTGCTGCATGCGACCGAGAACTTTGACATGGAGCGCATTGGCGCCAAGCTCGAGGCCGCCATGTCTGCGCTGCACGAGGCGCACGATGCGCTCGAAGGCTACGAGGAGGCCATCGAGGCAGAGCACAACTCTGTCGGCTCTGTGAAACTGGTGTAACGTGGCCGAGCACGAGCACGCGCACGATCACGGTGCGGACGACGATGCGAGCTGCCGCTGCAGCGGCTCCAGCTCCGAGCTGGTCCGCTTTTCGGTCACCGCGCCCGATGACCTGCTGCGCCGCTTTGACGAGCAGATCGCGCGCCGCGGTGACGTGGCTAACCGATCCGAGGCCGTACGCGAGCGGATTCGCGCCTCGATCGCCAAGGAGCAGATGCGCACGCCCGACGAGCAGGTCATCGGTTCGCTCACCATGATCTATGACCACCATACCGGAGATCTGACGCGCCGTCTGGACGAGGTGCAGCACGACTACACCGACGAGATTGTCTCGACCATGCACGTGCATCTGGACCACCACAACTGCCTGGAGATTCTGGCGCTCAAGGGTCGCGGCAAACGCGTCTACGAGCTGGCGGACCGGTTGCTGGGGCTGCGCGGCGTTAAGCACGGCGAGCTCACCTGCGCCGCCACCAAGCAAAGCCTGGGGCTCTAACAGCACATACTTCAATGAAGGAGGGCCGCATGCGGCATGTGCATATTCATGTGACGGGCATTGTGCAGGGCGTTGGCATGCGGCCATTTGTGTATCGCGAGGCTATGGCGCATGGCATTTGCGGCTGGGTGCTCAACGCGGGCGATGGCGTGCACATCGAGGCGCATGCTTCGGTCGAGGCGCTCGACGGCTTTGTCGCCGCGCTGTCGGAGCACGCGCCTGCCGCGGCCCGCGTTGATCATGTCGCTGTTGCAGACCTGGAGCCCGACGCTTGGGATGCCGACGATGAGCAGGTCTTTCGTATCGTAGCGTCGCGGGATCAGACCATGCACACGACGCTCATCTCCCCGATAACGCCACCAGAGACGACTGCCTGCGCGAACTGTACGCCCCCGCCGCCCGACGCTAACACTCCCCCTAAAACAACTGCCC
>URTW01000190.1 GCA_900550815.1 uncultured Collinsella sp. | reverse complement strand
CACTTCCATCATGATGATCGTCATGATCGTTTGCGCTGTCCTCGGTATCGTCGTCCTGGGCGCTAACGGTCAGGCCACCATCACCGCTCCGGTCTTCACCGGCTTTAGCAATGCCTCGGGCATGATGTTCCCGGTCCTGTTTGTCTCCGTTGCCTGCGGTGCTCTCTCCGGTTTCCACAGCCTCGTTTCTTCTGGTACCTCCTCCAAGCAGGTCGAGAAGGAGCAGGACGCCGTCAAGGTCGGTTATGGCGCCATGATTGTCGAGTCCTTCGTCGGCATCCTTGCCATCATCGTCGCCGGCATCATGTTCTCCGACATGAACACCGCCGGTACCGGCGCCCTTAACGCCGGCGTCGCTTCCACCCCGTTCCAGATCTTCGCTGCTGGCATCTCCCGCGGTATGCAGGCCTTCGGCGTTGACGGCACGCTCGCTACCGTCTTCATGACCATGAACGTCTCCGCTCTGGCCCTGACCTCGCTCGATGCCGTCGCCCGCATCGCTCGCACCTCGTTCTCCGAGTTCTTTGCCCAGACCAACGACGCCCTGGCCATCGAGTCCAAGGCCGGCTACATGAAGGTCCTCGGCAACCCCTGGCTCGCCACGGGCGTTACCCTGCTTCCTGGCCTCGCCCTCGCCTTTGGTGGCTATGCCAACATCTGGCCGCTCTTTGGTGCTTCTAACCAGCTGCTCGGCGGTATGACCATGATCACCCTCGCCGTGTTCTGCAAGTGCACCGGCCGCAAGGGTTGGATGCTCTACGTGCCCGTCGCCTTCCTGCTCTGCTGCACCTTCACCTCGCTGGTCCAGAGCGCCATGGGCTGCATGACCGCCGTCCAGGCCTACGGTTTCTTCGGTACCATCCCGGCTACCGCCACCACGGCCGCCGTCTCCGTCGCCGCCACCAAGGGCCTGCAGCTCGTCTTTGCCGTCCTGCTGATGGTCCTGGGCCTCATCGTTGCCGTCAACTGCCTCAAGGAGTTCTTCGGCAAGGAGGCCGGTTCCATGCCCGACGAGGAGCCCGAGTGGTCCGAGATGGGCAAGGCCGAGTACGGCCGCGCCGCTGCCGCCGAGGCTCCCGCCGACGCCGAGGCTGCCAAGGCCTAATCGGCCTGACGAGTTGAGCGTCACATCTATATGACTCGATAAGACCGGGTCCGCGGCTGCGCGGGCTCGGTCTTTTTTCATGCAAAAGCGGGCGACGCCCGAGTGTTCTCGCAGATGTTTTGCGTGGATAAGGGCGTGCGTTGTACCATATAGACGTATATGTGTACATATGAAAGGGGCCCCGTGGCCAAGACGGTATATTCCGATAACCAAAATAATGTCGATGCCCTGGCTGAGCGTCTGAGCAGCCAGACGTCGCTTTCTGCCGAGCGCGCCAAGCTGGTTGCCTACGACCTGCTCTGCCGCAAGGCACTCAAGATCAAGTCGAGCGCGCTGGCGCAGATTTTCCGCTCCGTCGATAAGGAATGCGACACCAAGGCGATGCGCGAAGAACTCATCGCGGCAAAGATCGTCACCAAAATCGAGGGCAGCGGCATTAACGGGCGCCCGGCGTTCTATACCATTCATGCCGAGATTCGCGATGTCCAGGAGCAGCTTGCCGAGGCTGCCGAGGAGGCCGTCGAGGACGTTGTCGAGGCGCCCGTTTCGGTGAAAACAGCTCCGCGAGAGCATGTCGATACCGACGAACTGCTTGACGAGAGCGTCGTTCGCGCCTTTACGGCCAAGGCCGGCCGCGGCGGTTTTGGCGGGGGCGGCAAGCGCGATGCTCAGCGCCGTGCCCAGCAGGAGCGCTTCCGTCGCGCCGTGGCTCAAAAGGATGAGCTCGATATCAAGGCTGTTGAGACCGAGGTTGCTGCCGAGCCGCAGAAGCCCGCGAAGGAGCAAAAGCCCGTGGAGGCCCAAGAGCCCAAGCGTCGTCGTGGTGCTCACTTTAAGGCTGCGCAGCAGGATGTCGCGCATGAGGCTGAAGAGCCTTCCGAGGTTGCAGACGATGTTGAGGAGTCTGCCAAGGGGGCTCCGGGTTCGTGTCGTCCCGGTCGCGGCTTTGCGGGGCGCGCGTATCCCGTAAGGCGTCAGGAGAAGGGCGAGCCGGCTTCGACCGCTCAGGCCGATAAGGCCGGCCAGACCGAGAAAACCGTTGAGCCGGCGGCTCGCGATCAGCAACCTTCCGAGTCGCAGCCTGCGGCTGACACCGAGGTTAAAGCTCAACAGTCCGTTGATAAGCAGGTGGGGGAGAGCGCTTCGAGCAAGCCCCGCCGTCGTTGTCACCGTGGCGGCCGTGGCTCAAATGCCGAGGCCGTGGCCGAGAAGGCGACAACGCAAAACAAGGATGCGAAGGCTGAGACCCCGGTGGAGCAGCCCAAGCGCCAGCCGGCGAAGGGGGACAAGCCCGAGCGCTCGCAAAAGAGCTCGTCCGCGCCAAAGCAAGAGCGCAAAGCTCAGGCAGATTCCAAACGCAAATCCCAGGCGCAGCCCAAACCGACTGCAAACGATGCGGCCGCCCAGCAGCCTGAGCCGCCCGCTCATGGCGAGGTTTCGGCGTTTGCTCTGGCACGTGTCCTGGGAAGGCAGCTGCTCAAGGTCGTTCCCACGCCACTGGCGCTCTCCAAGATTAAGGAGCAGCAGACTCAAATTGTTAAGGTCGAGGGCAAGGACGGCAAAAAGGCTTCGCAGCGCACTCAGCACAACGAGATGTCCAACCGCAAGATTGCCGAGGAGATTGCGATCATCCAGGCTTGGATTGAGCAGAATCGCGGTGCCGACACGCCGGTCGCTTCGCGTCGCCAGCGCGCCTACCAGATTTTTAACGATGAGAAGGCCTTT
Source organism: uncultured Collinsella sp. (assembly GCA_900550815.1). Taxonomy (GTDB): domain Bacteria; phylum Actinomycetota; class Coriobacteriia; order Coriobacteriales; family Coriobacteriaceae; genus Collinsella. The sequence continues at coordinate 900 of URTW01000190.1, read as the reverse complement.
GACGGCAAACACGGCGAGCGCCTGATTCGGCGTATGACCGAAAAGGGCATCAGCATGCAGGCGATTAAGGTCGCCCCCAACCGTCCCGTGCACTTTACGGGTTTCTTTACGCTGGGCGCCGACAAGCCGTTCATTATGGTCGAGAACCTGGACACCTATGACGAGATCGTCAAGCTCCTGCGCGGCCGCAAGCATGCCAAGCTTTTTGGCACTAAAGTTGGTGGCGTGATCTTTGGCGGTGGCTGCAAGGCGAGCGTTTCGCACGCACTGGATGATTATCTGGCCGAGATCGGCTATCGCTTTACCTATGTCTACTACGTGGGCGATATCGACCGAGAGGGTGCGCGCATTGTCGAGCAGACCCGTAATGCCAATGTTGTTGAGATTCGCCTGCATGCCGGTATGTATCGCGCCATGCTCGCCGAACACAAGCGTCGCGTGAAGGCCGGCGGCGAGTGCGAGCCCGCGGCTGCCAACCAGGGTGTACCGCAGAACCTGGCGGCGACGATCAAGGATCTGCCCATGGTCACGCGCGTACAGTTCCGCAACGTGCTGCGTGAGGGCGGACGCATTCCACAGGAGATTCTGATGACCGCCGACTATCGAGATGGCGACTCGGGAAGCTTCGACCGCATGCTGAACAATTAGCTCTCCCGGGGCCTGTGGTTACTTGGTTGTTGCATGCGGCTCGCTTTTCGGAACTGGGCTGATATTTTCTTGATGTTAGGCGCTCTTGGTCCTTTCGGGCTTGGGGCGTCTGTCTTATATAGGTAGATTCCTTGCGGGTTCGAATCCCTCCGCTTGCCCACAAGAAAGCGCCCTGGGCCGTTATGGGTTAAGGGCGCTCAATTTTTTTGGCTGGGACGGAGGGATTCGAACCCCCAACAGCCGGCTCCAAAA
>URTW01000189.1 GCA_900550815.1 uncultured Collinsella sp. | reverse complement strand
GTCGCCGTCTCCCCGAAGGATCCCGAGAAGGCCGCCTTCGTGGGTAAGACCGTCAAGCTCCCCATCGTCGACCGCGAGATCCCCATCTTTGAGGATTGGCACGTCGACGCCAACTTTGGCTCCGGCTTTGTCAAGGTCACTCCGGCCCACGACCCCAACGATTACGCCATGGGTCAGGCCCACGACCTGCCGCAGATCAATATCTTCGATGAGCACGCGGTGGTTGTTGAGGGCTACGGCGAGTTCACCGGCATGAACCGCGACGAGTGCCGCGAGGCCGTCATCAAGTGGTTCGAGGAGCACGGCCTGCTCGATCACGTCGAGGACCTCGACCACTCCGTCATGCACTGCTACCGTTGCGACTCCGCGCTGGAGCCGTGGCTGTCCGAGCAGTGGTTTGTGGCTGTCGACAAGCTCAAGGGGCCGGCGCTCGACGCCGTCAACTCCGGCAAGGTCACCTTCCACCCCGCGCGCTGGACGCAGACCTACACCACCTGGATGGAGAACCTTAAGGACTGGTGCATCAGCCGCCAGCTGTGGTGGGGCCACCGCATCCCCGTGTTCTACTGCGAGGACTGCGGCTGGGAGGACGCCCTTACCGAGGACACCGACGTGTGCCCCAAGTGCGGCGGCCATCACGTGCACCAGGACGAGATCGTGCTGGACACCTGGTTCAGCTCGCAGCTGTGGACCTTTGCCACGCAGGGCTGGCCGCAAAAGCCGGAGCTGCTCGAGGGCCATCACCCCACGACGGCGCTCGTCACCGCGCGCGACATCATCGCGCTGTGGGTCGCCCGCATGGTCATGAGCTCGCTGTATTTCTTGGACGAGGTGCCGTTTAAGGACGTCGTCATCTACCCGACGATCCTGGCCAAGGACGGTAGCCGCATGTCCAAGTCCAAGGGCAACGGCGTTGACCCCATGGACCTCATCGGTATGTACGGCGCCGACGCCATGCGCTTTAACCTGCTCACGCTGTGTACCAACAACCAGGACGTCAAGTTCGACGCGAACATTGACAAGATGACCAAGAAGCTCATCGACAGCCCGCGCACCGAGCAGGCCAAGTCGTTTGTGACCAAGATCTGGAACGCCAGCCGCTTCCTGCTCATGAACATGGAAGGCTACACGCCCGGCGAGCCCGTTGTGGAGACGCCCGCCGACGCCTGGATGTTCAGCCGCCTGGCCAAGGCCGTGAAGATGGTCACCGAGGGTATTGAGAACTACACCTTTGGCGATATGGCCCGCGGTGTGCAGCAGTTCTTCTGGAACGAGGTCTGCGACTGGTACGTCGAGGTCACTAAGGCCCGCCTGAAGGGCGAGGGCCGTCTGCAGGCTCAGCGCAACCTGCTCTTTGTGCTCGACGCCTCCATTCGCTTTATGCACCCGCTTATGCCGTTTGTCACCGAGGAGATCTGGGACAACATGCCGGCGAGCGTGCTCGATCTGGACGCCGAGGGCAACGTGGACCGCGCCGAGGCACTCATGATCGCCAAGTGGCCCGAGCCCGCCGACTATGCCAAGTATGTTGACGAGGACGCCGAGCGCGCGTTTGAGCTGTGCCGCGCCGTCGTTTCCGCCGCTCGCGCCACGCGTTCGCGTTATCGCTTGAGCCCCAAGGCCGAGCTCGACGTGGTCGTGCGCGGCGGTGCCGAGGACATCGAGAAGCTCGAGAGCCTGCGTTCGACCATCGAGCCGCTTGCCAACACCGCTTCACTGGTCATGGGTACCGACGTTGAAAAGCCGGCTGCGAGCATCGCCGTGGTCGACAGCGGCGTCGAGGCCTTTGTGGTGCTCGAGGGCAAGGTCGATCTTTCGGCCGATAAGGCGCGCCTGGAGAAGGAGATCGCCGCGGCCCAGAAGGAGCTCGCCGGCTGCGAGAAGACGCTCGCCAACGAGGGCTTTGTGGCTAAGGCCGCGCCTGCCGTGGTGCAGAAGAAGAGGGACCGTGCAGCTGAGCTCAAGGAGATCCTGGCGGCGCTGACTGCTCAGGTTGCTGACTTCTCGTAGGCGGTACGGGGGGACGCGGTTTGGGGCATTGCTCGCTACTGCGGACAGTCCTGCGCAAGACGGAAAGCACATTAAGTGCTTTCCTTTGCGTGCGGAACTTGTATCGAGCAAAGCGTCGGGCCGCTCCTAGTTCGTTTACGTGGTTGTTTGCATCTGGCGCGTTAGGGCCACAGGGTTGTGGCCTTGATCTCGCTGCAAAGCGGTGTTTGGCTGATATTTTGAATGGGAGGGGCTCGTTGTTGCTTACGGGCCTCTTTTTATGTTGAGGGGACTTTGGTTTATGCCTAAGCGTTCGGGGTCGTATTCTGTGCCGTTCTCGTTTGAGTTGCTTTCGTTTGGCGAGGCTGTGGGGCTGGCTGCTGATACGGGGCGGATTTCTGGGGATGCTGGTCCTCTGCTTGAGACGGTTGTCGATATGCTCGATGAGCTGGGGCGTCCGGACGAGTATTTCGATTGCATCCAGGTTGCCGGTACCAATGGCAAGACTTCGACTACGCGTTTTTCGGCTGCTATTCTTCGCGGCGAGGGGCTCAAGACCGCGCTGTATACGTCGCCGCAGCTGGTGCGTTATCCCGAGCGCATGGAGGTTGACGGGCGCCTTGTGAGCGACGAGGCCTTTGCCCGTGGCGTTTCGGCAGCTGTCGAGGCGGGGCGTCGCGTGAATGCGCGCCGTGTGGCGGCGCGGGAGCGTGCCTATTCCATCACGCCGTTTGACCTGCTGACGGCTGCCGCACTTGTAGTGTTTGCCGAGGCTTGCGTGGACGTAGCCGTGCTTGAGGTTGGCATGGGCGGGCGTTGGGACGCCACGAGTGCGACCGATCCCGTCGCCGTTGCCATTACGGGCATTGGGCTCGATCACGCACGTATTTTGGGCGACACGCTCGAGGCCATAGCGGGGGAGAAGGCGGCGGTTATCAAGCCCGGGCGCCTGGTTGTGCTGGGCGAGGGCACGCACGAGGCGAGCGTTCAACGCGTGATGGATGCCCGTTGCCGCGCGTGCGGCATCGTGCCGCTGGTGGTGAACCATGCCACGACTAAGGTGCCGGAGCACGTGGGTGATACGGTTGAGTTTAGCTGCACCACGCCGCGGGCGATCTATACGTCGAGCATGGTCAAGCCGGCGTATCAGCCGCAGAATGCCGCGTGCGCGATTATGCTGTGCGAGGGGTATCTGGGTCGCGAACTCGACCACGAGGCGCTGGATGCTTCGCTTATGGGCTGCCCCACGCCGGGCCGCTTTGATGTACTGGGAACTGATCCGCTCAAGCTGATCGACGCCTGCCATAACCCTCAGAGCTGCGAGAACTTTGTGAGCGCGCTGGACGAGATCGATCCGTGCGTGGAGAATCGCCCCACGCTGCTATGTGCCGCGCTGGCCGATAAGGACGTGGCGGGTATCGTTGACGTTTTGGTTCCGGCGTTCCCCCGCGTAGTCGTGACCCAGACCGATTCCGACCGCGCCCTGCCGGCAGAGGAGCTTGCTGCCCTCGTTGATGCCGATAAGCTCGCGGGCGTATACCCGAGCGTGTCCGAGGCCCTCGCTGCCTTCGATGCCGCGGGCGAGTCCTTCGTAGCAGCCGGCACCATCACCCTAGCCGGCGAAGTAGCCGGCCTGCTCCGCTAACCCATCCGCTCATCAGTTGCGGTGATATACGGACTGTTTTATGGGCTAGAAGCCTTAAACAGTCCGTATATCACCGCAACTCAATTACAGCTATTTTGG
>URTW01000188.1 GCA_900550815.1 uncultured Collinsella sp. | reverse complement strand
TCGGGCGTAAGGATGTCCGCCAGGATTGCGCCCAGCTGCACCTCGCCCAAAATGCCACGCGCCTTCACATTGCCCAGCACGCGCTTTAGATCTCCCACGCCGGTTGCGATGGATTGCAGGTCGCCCTGGAGCTTGTAGACTGCTGCGAGCTGGTCGCTCACCTGCTTAAACGATGACGACAGGCGATCGTTGAGCGTGCGGGAGAGCTTCTCGTCCACCGTTGCGCGCATCTGATCGAGTTGCACGTTGTTGTCTTTGCGGATAGCACCCAGCTGGGCATCGACCGTCTCGCGCACCTTGTCCAGGCGGTGCTCGATGCCCTCGCGGTTGGCACCGAGCTGTTGGGCCGTCTCGCGGCGCAGGTCATCCATCCGGTCACCAGCTTGCGAAAACTCACGCGCGATGGTCAGGTAACGTTGCTGCTCCACGGCCGCATCTGTCGTCTGCTGCTGCGCGATGGCATTGGCCGTGCGGCGAGTTTCGGCCAGCGCGACGTTCAGGGCATCGAGCGCGTTGTTGGCCTGCTCGAGTGCTGCCAGCGTTTCCGCGCTACTGTCGCCACGCTCCCGCAACTCGGCACGCAGGCTCTTGAGCTGGAGGGCGCAAGCCACAGCAACCCCCACCGCCACCAAGGCGATCACAACAAGCACAATATCAATAGCAGACATAAACTCCGCCCAACAAACCCAATCGAGCACCAATCAAAACCGCGATCAATCTTACCCCGCCATACGCACCGGGCGCCCGGCCCCTTCTTGGGCGCCCCTCTCCTCCGCATATTCCATAATGCGGCGCGCCGTCTCCCTGCTCACCTTTGAGTCATCACCGGCTAAATATGCGTACACGTTTCCCTTATTCAGATTCAAATCGCGGCAGAGACCGTAGCGCGTTACACCCGATTCCTCTAGCGCTCCCAACGTTCTTTTTCGCATCAGGGCGTTGATTCTTCTGTCCGCCACTGGCTTTTCCTTCACCGCTCTATACGCACGCCAAACGTTGGCATAACGATTAGGAAGTTTGTCCTCGGCGCATAGAGATGCCAGGCTACCCGTTTGGGCGTACAAGGACAAAACGCCTCGGTAACCCTCTTCCATCCACGAACCCTCGGATAAGCCCAGAACGTATTCGGCTTTACCCTGTGCCAAAGCGAGCAAAAACAGGGGCTCCGCCACGCGCGGCGCAACCGTCGTCGCTTGCTTAACCAGTTTTCTAAAACTGAGCGACTGCTGTCCGGATAGCTCTCGGCAATAGCCTTTTAAGAATCCCTCAAAGGTCAGATTCAACCGAGCACCTCCTTTTTGTATTGGCTGTATGCGCAGACCATCTCTTGATAACTCCGCTCCGAAGGCGACGACGCCAGCGCCTCGCCCTCGTCGAATATAAGCCGTTCGAGCAGTCCCCAATCAAGTCGGTCGACGAATGCCTGGCTATGAAGATCGATGATGTCGTTCGGACGACAGGCATAGAGCTTCATTACCGCCAGGTCCTCCAAGGATGGCGTAAAGTACCTGATAAAGCGCGCCCCAATATCCAAGGGAATCAAACGATCTTCGTAATTGAACGGCATCTGATTACAATATGCCACCGCCATACCATTCACCTCGGGGTATCGAGCTATGATCTCGCGGAGGCACCTATCTGCCTCAAACACATCAATGTCATGTGTAACCGAACGATTCGTCACATCGTTTAGCATGAAGGCGCTTCCTCCCACCAATACAACGTTCGGCCTGTCGTCTCTTGGACCTATTTCCAGCTCCGCCTCTTCGTCAATGCCCAAAAGAGTCTGCTCTAAATCCTGCTTATACATAGCAAATCCTATTATTATTTATCTTCAATAATACTATTCAGTCGCACGACAGGACCCACAGGATGCAAGAATTCTGCTCGTGGCGATAATTCGTACACCCTGGAAGTCCTAATGTGACAAACGCTAACTCTCCCAGCCGGCGCGGATGGTTGTTGCGACATCGCCTAGGCGCTGGCCCAGGGCCGCTAGATGCTGGAGCACCTCATTGGGCGAGGCACCGTTGAGAATGCACGTGAGGGCATATGAGGCCAAGAAGATTGCCGCAAGTCCTAGCGGAATGAGCACGATCATCGCCAATGTGCGCAGGCGCTGGCCCACGCGGCGACGACGCGCACGACGCTTGTCGAACGCGAGCTCCTGCGCATATGAATCTTGCTGTACGGAATAGGCCTCTGGTGCCGATTCGCACCCGGGCACGGCTGCAGGTACAGCAGCGGGCACGACGTTTTGCACGGGCGCCTGGTTGGCAACCCCTTGCATTTGCATCTCTATAAGCCGCCGCTGCTGCCGCAGCATGCGCTCGGCTTGTTGCTGTGGGGTCTCAAGAAACAGGTCCATGTTGGCCTCCAAAATCGGAGCGTTCGACGCTTACGACCAGCATCCCGCACCGCCATGACCGCGACAACGCAATCGCCGGCAATAGCCACAAAGTTTCTTTTGCTCAAAAGCTGTCGAAAAGCTCAACAACTCCCCTACCAGCACTTTCTCTGAGCTTTTTTCGCCAGCAATCTTTTGGCCTTCCACCCTTACGCCAACTGACCAAAATCTAACCAAAAGCTTGACGAAAATTGTGGAGACCGGGACCCCACACAAAAAGTGCCGCCCCAAAGGGGCGGCACACAAACCAATCTATTAGCCAAAACTCGTTGGCAAGCCCGCGTCGTCAGACCCGCGGCGCATGCCTTTGCCTCGCGTGACTCTGCGAAGCCGTGAGCGAGAGGGAAAGGGATGCGCCGCGGGTCTGACGTCCGGAGCGGTGAAACCAGCAGTTGCCCTGCGCTCCGTGGTCGGTGAGGACAGACTACATGCCCGCGAGACCGCGGGCGGCGGTGGCGCACATAAACGCCAAGGCTAAAATCACGAGCGAGCCCGCAATGTCTGCCAGCACGCCCATTGCACGACTCTCAAACAACCAGCTCTCAAAGTGCGGGGCGACGTTGCGCCAAACACGCCACAGCAAGATGCCCATACCGATGACGCCTGGGATATTGAGCAGTAGGATCTCGGAGCACAAAAGACCGATCAGGTTGCCGGCGGCAAAGCCCGCATCGCCCTCGCAGTACTTGCGATAAATCATGTACAGCATGTACGCCACAAACGGCTGCAGGCACGCAGAGATAAACGTAACCACCATCGAGGGGTCCTGAGAAAAGACATCGGTGAGCTTATCCCCGCTCGTAGCATCTTTCGAAGCCAAGAACAAGCTAATGACCACCACGGGCACCACGCCCAAGATAACCTCGACCAGAGTAAACAACTTAGCAGTCAGATCCTCACTAGCCGTATTGAGGTGAGGCGCCCACTCAGGATGAGCATGCGCGCCAACCTTCTTGTCCTTCTCGACACGATCGACCTTTTTACCCTCGGCAACCCGACGACCAGGATCCTTGCGAGTTCCCGCCGCAGCAACCCGAGCCCGAGACTTCTTACCCATACAAAAACACCCCATCAGGTAGTAGATAAACTAAAAGTCGCCACCCAGTGTACCCCACCCATGAACGGTGCCGTCCCAACCAGTCCCCATACAAAAACGTGCCGCCCCGATAGGGGCGGCACACAAACTTAGTTATCAGCTTTTCTGTAGCGAGCACGCAACGAACCAAAGCGGGCCGGGAGGGCCGGACTACCTTCCCTCCTCGCTCACGGCTTCGCAGGGTCGCGGTGAGGGAAGGTAGTACGGCCCTCCCGGCCCGCAATGGGTAGTTGCGTGCTCGCAACAGAAAAGCGGATAACAAA
>URTW01000187.1 GCA_900550815.1 uncultured Collinsella sp. | reverse complement strand
TCCAAATGCGGCCCGCGCAGCGTCGGCCGGTCCGCTGTTCGGTAGAACGGCGGAACTAAATCAACTTGAAGCCCTTGCGCTTACCCACAGAAAGGGTGTCGCCCAGCTTGAGGGCGCTGGGATCGATGTTATAGCTCTTGGGAGCCACGGCCTTGCCGTTGATCTTGACGCCGCCGCCGTCGATATCGCGACGGGCCTGGCCGGCGCTCGCCGAAAGACCCAAGTCCTTGAGCAGGCCGGCGAGGTAGATCTGGCCCTCGTCGTTGACGGTCAGCTCAACGTGCTTCTCGGGGAAGTCGGCGAGCTGGCCCTCCTTGAACACGCGGTCGAACTCGGCCTGAGCCTCGTCGCCGGCACCGACGCCGTGGTAGGTGTCGCACAGGTCGCGACCCAGAGCGCGCTTGAGCTCGTAGGGGTCGGCAGAACCATCGGCCAGGGCGGCGTCGATCTTGTCGACCTCGGCCGGGGTGAGCGAGCTGGCCAGACGATAGTACTTGCCGATCATCTCGTCGGGGATGGACATGGTCTTGCCGAACATATCCTTGGGAGCGTCGGTCAGGCCGATGTAGTTGCCGTATGACTTGGACATCTTGCGCACGCCGTCGGTACCCTCGAGCAGCGGCATGGTGAGCGCGATCTGCGGCTCCATGCCCATCTTCTCCATGAGCTCACGGCCAGCGAGCAGGTTGAAGAGCTGATCGGTGCCGCCCATCTCCACGTCGGCCTTGATCTGCACGGAGTCGAAAGCCTGCATCACGGGATACAGGAACTCATGCAGGGCGATCGGCGTCTGAGACTGGTAGCGCTTGGTAAAGTCATCGCGCTCAAGGATGCGGGCGACGGTGAACTTGGAGCACACCTGCAGCAGGCCGGCCAGGTCCATCGAAAGGATCCAGTCGCCGTTGTGCACGATGGTGGTCTTCTCGGGATCCAGGATCTTCATGGCCTGGCTCACGTAGGTCTCGGCATTGGCCTCAATCTGCTCCTGCGAAAGCTGCGGACGCGTGGAGTTCTTGCCCGAAGGATCGCCGATCAGCGCGGTACCGTTGCCGATGATGAGGGTGACGTTGTGGCCCAGGTCCTGGAACTGGCGCATCTTGCGCAGCGGCACGGCATGGCCCAGGTGCAGGTCGGGGCTGGTGGGATCGACGCCGAGCTTGATGTTGAGGGGCTCGCCCTTCTCAAGCTTCTTGCGAAGGTCGGCCTCGGGGACGATCTGCGCGGCGCCCGAGGTGATGATACGCATTTGCTCGTCAACAGACAGCATTGGGTATCCTCCTTTTGCTATAGCACCCTCGCCGAAAACGGCGGTGCTGGAAGTCCATAAACTCTCTTATGATAACAAACTGACGCGACGCGGCACCTACGACAGGAAAATCCTCGTCCTGCCGCACGCGTCAACGGCGACCGGCAGACGTGTACCGTCACGCTCGACCAGATAGCGTACCTGCCGACGACGCAAGCAGTCGCGGCAACGGACCTGTCCCGTCGCATCGGTAGCGCAGACGCCCTCGGCGGTCAGCAGGCAGTGCTCGCACGCCATGAGCTCGGGACGGGCGGCGTCGACGGGACCCAGAACACCAGGTTCGGCCGTTAGCTCGACAATACGTTCCGCATCATTGCCGAGCAACTCGGCCGGCAAGTACACCCGCCCCGCACCGAGTTCGCGCAGCCAGGCAAGCGTGGCCCGATTCGCGCAGAACACCGGCGCCGCCACGTCAAACGTCACGCCCAGCTCGCGAGCGATCACCACCTGTCCCAGGTTGCGGCAGACGACGCGCCCGGCACGCTGTATCAGTGAGCGGGTCCGGTCAGCGTCACCCGTGCGGCACACCTCGTCAAGCACCACAACGGCGTCGGACAAATCGCGTTCTCCGCGCGGGTCGGCATCCATCAGTTGCCAAGCAAAAACCATGCGAGCGGGAGCCGCGCACTCCACCAACTCCGTCGACGCACCGCCATCCACCGCAACGTCCTCAAAAGGCAGTACCTCAACGGCACGCGCAACGGGCGCAATCGCATCCGCCTCGGCCCGCATGCGCCCCAACACCGCCGCCGTCTGATCCAACACGCCGGCGCTGCGAATCAGGTACACCTCGCAGCCCGCGTCCACCTTACGCTTGCAATGCACGACGACGCGCTTCCCCGCTGCGGCATCCACCGGGCAGGGCACCTGCGGCCAGCGCTTGGGCACATCGGGACGCGCGGCGACACCCGGATAGATCCGAATCTCGAGCGTGTCACCCGCCGCCACGGCGGCGTCGAGCTCAACGGTCACCTCTTCGTGGCCCCCAGCGACCCAGCGCCCCACGCGCACGCCCTGGTTAATTGCGCGCTCAAAGCTCATCAGCTCGGCACCCGAACGCCCTCGCAGGTACGCATCGGTAAACCCACGGTTAAACGACCTTCCCAGCTCGCGCTCAAGCTCTTCCACGGCACCGGGGTCCCACGCGCCGTCGCACAGCATATCGAGTGCCCGGCGCCACACCCGCACCGCGTTGAATACGTAATCGGAGTTCTTCATGCGCCCCTCGATCTTGAGCGACGCCACGCCGGCATCTACAAGCTCGGGCAGATGCGCAATACCCAGATAGTCGCGCGGGCACAGCAGGCGATCTCCCTCGACAGCAACAGCACTCTGCCCCGCCTCGTCCACTAGGTCGTACGCCAGACGGCACGGCTGTGTGCAGTCGCCGCGCATCGCCGAGCGCCCACGCCGCAGGGCCGAGAACTCGCACGCCCCCGAATAGCCGATGCAAATCGCACCGTGGCAGAATACCTCGATGGGCACGCCCGTGGCACATAGCGCCGCAATCTCGTCGACCGTCAGCTCGCGTGCCGTCGTCACGCGCTCGACCCCCAGCTCGTCGGCGGCAAGCCGCACGGCACCCTCGCTATGAGCGCCCGCCTGCGTGGACAGGTGAATCTCGACCCCGGGAATCGCCGCGCGCAGCGCGCAGGCCAACCCGGCATCGGCCACAATCAGAGCATCGGCGCCCAGCTCCAGTGCATGAGCTCCCAGCGCCACCGCGTCGGACAGCTCATCGTCAAACACGAACACGTTGAGCGTCACGTACACACGCACGCCATGAGCATGCGCCACGGCACAACCGCGCGCAAACTCGTCATCCGTAAAGCCATGAGCGCTCACACGGGCGTTAAAGCCGCCCAACCCCGCATAGATGGCATCGGCACCCGCGGCGATGGCCGCAAGCATCTGGTCGAGCCCGCCCGCCGGCGCCAGCAGCTCGGGCAGCGCCGCACCGGCAGCATCCAATCCAGTCTCGTATTGTCCGCTCGGCCCCATCGTCCGAATCGCCATCGGCAAACTCCTTACCAAGGTATGCATTCACTCTGAAAAATGCCGTCTTCCAGCATACACGAGGCCTCGCGCGCCCCGTTTGGTTTATCGTGTAATAACTTATGTCCATCCTGCCCCGACGGCACATCCGCCGTCCGGCACGACATACCTGGAGGTCAATATATGGGTCCTCGCCAACGACAGGGACGCAGCCGTTCAAAGACGCATGCTCTGCCCATAATCCTGCTCTCGTTTTTGGGCTTTTTGCTTTTCGCGGGCGTGGCATTTGGCATCGGCATGGTCGGCAACGGCAACCGCTGGCTGTCCGATCTGCCCGACTACACCGACGCCAACGCGTATCTGGAGAGCTCGCCCACCGAGATCCTCGCCAGCACCGGCAACCAGATCGCGCGCTGCTACCCGCCAACCCACAACTCCCTCACCGAGAACGACGACTCCCCCTCCGTCC
>URTW01000186.1 GCA_900550815.1 uncultured Collinsella sp. | reverse complement strand
GGCCGAGACCAACGCGTCTCGAACCCATCCGAGCCGCAGCTTCTCGGCAAACCGCCGCGATGTCTGCGCCCTGCGGTATCCTTGAGCCACTTGCACCTGCAGCACCAAGGAGCCGCCATGCGCACCGAGCTCGATGTCCCCTTTTCGCACAAAGAAGAAGCCAAGGCACTGGGCGCCAAATGGGACCGGACCAAGAAGATCTGGTATGTACCCAGCGGCGTCAACCCCGAGCCCTTTGCCGAGTGGCTGCCCGGTGTTGACCGATCCGACCCCTCAGCGCCGTATATATATCTAGTACTGGGCAAGCGCAAGTGCTGGAAGTGTCACAAAGAGACCTCGGTCGCGGCCTTCGGCATTCCCTATCGAGCCGACAACGACGAGAGCATCGCCATCGCGCACGCGCCCAACGAAGCCGGGCACATTGCCATCGACACGGCCAACGCTAACGCACTCGCCATCGTGCCCGCTCTTGGCTGCGTGCCGGGCGAGATCCGCGACTACCTTCATAAGCGCTGCGGCTACAAGCCCGTAGGCGCGCGAGCCTCCAAAGCCCCGTCGCTCGGCAACACGTGCACCAGTTGCGACGCGCTGCAAGGCAGCCGCTATCTGTTCGAGGAGCCCTCGTCCCCGTTTGCCCTCACTGCCATCAACAAGCTGCCGGCACTGGAGTTTGTGCGCGTCGAAGTTGCCGGCGTCTTTGGCGTCCCGGCCGCGCGTACCGACTTTGACCAGGCGCTCTTTACCTGGGCACGCGACCATCACGCCAAGTTTCACAAGCAACTCGGTGAGGGGATTTATTTGTAGAGGCAAAAGACGCCCACAGCCAACTCCTCTGCATCACCTATCCCTCGTCGCCGGCGTCGTACACGATATCGAGGCCACAAACAGGGCATTTCTCCGGATACACCGGCATATGAACGCCTGTCCGTTTCCTCACTTCGTCGCTGAGTCTGTCGCGCGCATCGATGAACCAAATGTCGAGACACGGTATTTGCGAGCCGCAGCAAGGGCAGGTGACGACAAACGACCCGCAATCAACCTCTACGCTCGGAAACATATTATTGTCTATAAGGGCGCACGGCAGTTTTCCGTACTTCCCCATCGCAATATCGCCTCGCCAGCTCACGCTCGCTCCCTTCCCGTTATTCAAACCAGGAAGAGCATGCATCAGCAAGTGCGCGCGAGATTGCATCGCCACGCGATCCGATCAAACAACACGATCGTCAAAGACCGTCAAAGCCAAATACGCTAATACGGCAGAAGCCCCGCCTTTTCACGCTTCTTTTCCGAGCGATCGAACTCGATGCGATGGGCCTCAAGAAACACCGTATTGGGTCGCCACTGACGCTCATTCGGCTGCCTTAGCGTCGCACCCGCAAAGGAAGCGTAGTCGGTCTTATCCAGCAGGTACGATCCGCACAGCCGATATTCGCCGCAAACAGGCTCAAACGAAATCAGATGAGCATCGAATAAAGCATGTAAGTCGCGCCGAAGCAGAATGCCGTTGCTGGCAACCTGCGATTTGGGTCCCGAGTAATTCTCGATATGTGCAGCCTCCAGAGCTTCGCTGACGCCGCAGTCCGACACCGCGCAACGGCCATCATAGGCGGCAACGAGCTGCTTGCGGAACCATTGCTGCCCCAATCGCTCGCGCCTTAACGCATAGCGGACCTTTTCGTCGTCGGACGAACCCTGTCCGGCAAACTCAATTTCGACGGGCATGTGCTTCAGCTAACTCAAGTCGGGCGCAAAACGAGGGTCCGGTCCGCCTTTATGAACAGGACCGTGCAGAACAAACCATCCGTTTTCGGGCTCGAACCGCTCAACAAACGCAAGGCCGAGCACCTTATAGCCCACCTCGGTTGCAAATATGACTCCGACTGGGACGCCACATTCCATGCAGTTGAGCATTTTACGGTTGTAATTCTGGTCTCGAAAACCAACGGTACCCGGCGCTTGAACCGAGTACTTAATGACCCACGTACCATCGTCCAAATAGAGCGGAGGCACATCGGTGTAGAAGCTCTTTTTAGAGTTATGGACCGAGAGCGCAAAGATCTTATTGGGGTCTTGCTTCACCCGATCCTGGCCCGGCCAGAAGATCCCTGAATCCCGCGTTACGGGAAAGAAGTCCGAGCCAATTCTCAAACGATACTGATACTGAGGGCTATCTTCCTTGGTGTGGTGCGGAAGGCTGGTCCAAACGCCGCCGCGCTGCTCCTCACCCAGAAACCACTCCCATGCCTCAACGTATTCGGAAGGCACGAGACTGCAGGCACGGTCATAGCTTGGTCCATCCATCAACGGAACAGCAAGGTCAATGTCGTTCATCGCCAGCACCTACAACCATACGAATGCGAGTCATACCCCTCAATAATATGGTCGAGAGTCAATTATTACGAGATCTCATTCCGCGATCGGCACATCGTTGATGCTCTCGGTTTGCCGCTGGCGCGCTTGTACCCCGCTACCCCACTTCCCTGTATACTGATGTAGCACGTGTTTCATCCGGGCTTGTTGGGCCGGATTGTTCATGGGAGGGTCTTATGGCTGCTTCGAATCCGCCTAAGGGGAGCGTTTCTTCTTCGTCCATCAAGCCGGTTACACGCAAGGCCGTGCGTTGCCAGCGCGAGGTCGCTTGGCTTGTCACGCAGGCGGCGAGCAGGCTCGTGGCGAGCACGGAGGACGTCAATGCGCCTACGCCGAGCTTTGTGTTAGCGGCGGCGCTAGATTTTGTGCGCCAATTGGAGCTTGCCGCACAGGATGCCAGCGGCCACCTCGACTACCAGAATGTTATGGCGCCCGACCTGCAAACGTTCTGCCACATGGCCAAGTTGCCCGCCGCGCCCAATGCGCTTTCGGACGCAGGCTACATGTTTACGCTTTCGGGCGCGGACCTTATCCGCGACATCTATGCATACTGCAGCGAGCTCGCCGAGCGCCACGTCTTTGACGCGGCAGAAGTCAAACCGGGAAATGTCATCAAGCTGGTTCTTAGGCTGTTCTTGATGGACGGGTTCGCGGCCATGCCGGCGTAAGCCGAGTCTTTAGCATCACCGTCAACTGGGCAACCACCGCTTAGCCTTAGTGGGCGCCAATCGAGAGTCGATTATTGGGTCGCCTCGTCCGCTAACGCATTTATTCCACGCGCTCCAACAGTCGATACTTGCGGTTGCGGCTCGTCGCCGGCGCCGTGGGCTCAAGCTCGCCTTGAGCAATGAGCGCGTTGACGCGCGACCTAACCTGGGAAATTGTAAGCCCCGTGCGTTCTGCCAGCTCACGCGTCCCCAGCTCGCCGTAGTGTTTGAGTGCCGTCACAATTAAGCCCCCGCCATGATCGACCGGCTCGATCTTTGAACGGTAAAGTACGACCTTGAACCGATCGAACCCCGGGCAGAACAGGGGCTCGGCCAGACCATGCGCGCGCATGGCATCGATCATCATCGGGATGCCCGAGCCATTGCCCTCAGCCGGCGAACCTGCGCCATCCGGCAGCGGGACAATCGACATGAGTTTCACGAGCGTCGCGTTACGGCATCGGGAGCTGCCGTCAAACAAGTTCTCGCGAGTCTTTCCCCCGTAAAGGCCGCCAGGATTCGTCACCTCGACACGATGGTCTAAGACGTCGACGTTAATCGATTGTCCACAGATCCGATCCCCGTATTCTCGATGGATTACGGCGTTGGCGATTGCCTCGCGCAGAACCTCCTCGGGAATCTCCAGCGAGTCGACACGCGAGACGTCTTGGATCGTCGAGGTTGGCCGCAAATTCTTGGTGATTGCTG
>URTW01000185.1 GCA_900550815.1 uncultured Collinsella sp. | reverse complement strand
GGGCGATACCGCTTTGATTTCGCTCGATACGGTGGCCGAGGGCGCTTCCCGCGTCGTGTTTACGCTCAGCGATGGCGAGAACGTGGTGGCTACGGGCGAGTGCGTCGACGGCCATGCCGAGTGCAGCGTGACCGATGCCCACTTCTGGAATCCCGAGGCCCCCTTCCTCTATGACCTTACGTTTGAGGTCTACGACGGTGACCAGGTCAGCGAGTACGTCCCACATCGCCAGTGTCTTGCCGAGGTGACGGTCGAGGGCAATCATATCTACCTCAACGGCACTTACTTTAAGATGCATGGCGTCAACCGCCACGATCACGACGATCACAAGGGCCGCGCCGTGGGCCTCGATCGCATGCGCCGCGACCTGGAGCTCATGAAGCAGCACAACATCAACGCGGTGCGCACGTCCCACTACGCCAACGACCCGCGCTTTTACGAGCTGTGCGACGAATACGGTATCATGCTGGTCGCCGAGACCGATATGGAGAGCCATGGCTTCGAGAATATCGGCAATATCGCCCTGGTCACCGACGATCCGGCATGGGAGCCGGCCTACGTCGACCGCATCGAGCGCCTGGTGATGCAGGAGCGCAACCACGCCTGCATCATTATGTGGTCGATGGGCAACGAGAGCGGCTATGGCTGCAACATCCGCGCGATGTACGCCAAGGCTCACGAGCTCGACGGTCGTCCGGTCCACTACGAGGAGGATCGCAACGCCGATACCGTCGACGTTATCTCCACCATGTACTCCCGCGTGTCGCAGATGAACGACTTTGGTGAGCATCCATTCCCCAAGCCGCGCATCAACTGCGAGTACGGTCACTCCATGGGCAACGGCCCCGGAGGCCTGTCCGAGTATCAGGAGGTCTTCGATCGCTGGGATTGCATCCAAGGCCAGTTTATCTGGGAATGGTGCGACCACGGTTTGGCTGCTGTGACCGAGGACGGTGTTGCCTACGATATGTATGGTGGCGACAACGGCGATTACCCCAACAACAGCAACTTCTGCATCGATGGCATGGTGTTCCCTTGGCAGCAGCCGAGCCCGGGCCTCACTGAGTATGGTCAGGTTATCTGCCCGGTTCGCATGGCCTACGATGCCGAGGCGGGCGAGCTGACCGTCACCAACAAGCGTTGGTTTACCACCCTCGAGGATGTTTGCCTGTCGGCGGAGACCCTGGTGGACGGCGACGTGGTTTGCCGCAAGACGCTCATGCCCGGTGCGGTTGCCCCCGGCGAGTCCGTCCAGCTTCCGCTGGTGATTCGCGAGGTCGCGGTAGGCGAGACCCTACTGACTGTGCGCGCCTACACCATGGCCGCTCACGTCTGGTGCGAGCCGATGTTCCAGCTGGGCGCAAGCCAGTTTGCCATCGCAAACCATCCGGCGCCAGCCATCGCGGCTCCCACTCGTCCTGAGCTTACGGTCGAGGAGACCGAGCAGGAAATCCGCATTCGCTCCCTCAACGGCGAGCTGACCTTCAGCAAGGTAAACGGTACCGTGAGCGAGTGGAAGGCATCCGGCCGCGACGTCATGGCCTCCGGTCCCCAGGTTGGTTTTTGGCATCCGCTCGTCGATAACCACGCCCAGGAGTACGACTCCCTGTGGAAGGACAACTTCATTGATGTAATGCAGACGTCCACCCGCAAGGTTTCTTGGAAGCAGGATGGCAATGCGGTCGTCGTTACCGTGAGCCAACGTATTGCTCCTCCCGTCCGCGCGTTCGGCATGCGCGTCGAGCTTGTCTACACCGTGCTTCCGAGCGGACGCGTTGACCTCAAGGTTTCCGGCGAGCCCTACGGTGACTATTCGGACATCATCCCGCGCATCGGCATTTCCTTCGAGGTCCCCGGTTGCGATCGCGCCGTCGAGTGGTATGGCCACGGCCCGGGCGAGAACTATCCGGACTCGCTGCGCGCCAACCCGGTCGGTCATTACCGCACCACGGTCGACGACATGTTCACGCCGTATGTCATGCCCCAGGATTGCGCTAACCGCGAGGGCACCCGTTGGGTCGCCCTGCGCTCCAGCCACGGTGACGGCGTGTTGGTGACTCGTCCGACCGACGCCGCTTCCAACCCGTTCTCGTTCTCGGCATGGCCCTATAGCTGCGAGGCCATCGATAACGCCAAGCACGTCTACGACCTTGTCAAGGGCGATACGGTCACGGTCAACATCAACGACCAGTTGCTCGGCCTTGGCTCGAACTCTTGGGGTTCCGAGGTGCTCGATTCCTATCGCACCCGTTTTGAGAGCTTCAGCTTTGAGGTGTCCCTGCGACCGCTGACGTCTGCCGATCTGGCTCAGGCGCTGGCACCCATTAAGGAGGCATAAGCCATGCATGTCTTTAACTCGCGCGCCGATTTCGACGCTCAGATGAAGTCCGTCAAGAAGTGGATGCGCACCGGCCAGGCGCTCGATGGCGTTGCCGACCTACAGCACGACGTGGCTTACTCCATCGGCGACTCGTTGGTGTACTGGTGGGTCTATGCTCGCGAGGCCGCAACCGCCGATCTGGTCGGTCACCGTCGCTACCATGCCGTGCTCGCTCCGCTCGACGGCGACCTGACCGTCGAGGTTGCCCCCAAGGCAGGCCTCACCTGCACCCGCGCTTACAGCGATATCGATGATCGCGAGCGCTTTGAGGGGGCGGGGGAGACCGTGACGATTCCCGCCGGCGGCGTTGCCGTCGTCGAGATCGACGAGGCTTACCGTGTTATCGCCGAGGCTTCGGATCCCCGCGTCGTGTTACTGCACGTGACGGTCGAAGGTTATTCCTTCCCCAACAAGTAGTATTCGTCCGTTTGGACGTTTGCTTCGCGCCGTTAAGGGGGATGGCTTTGTTGACTCCCTTTTCCCCATTCCCCTTAGCAGGTGCGCCGTCCGCGATTGCACTTGCAGCTCGGACGGTTTTGGATGACATTTAATAGATGATTGGGAGGGCTTATGAGCTCTGAAAAACGAGGAACGATCGGTTCGTTCGCTCTGCTGGGCATGACGGTCGCCGCCGTGTTCGGTATCAAGAACATCATCAACAACAACGCGGCCATCGGCTTGGCAGCTGCGCCGTCGTTCTTCTTCGCCACGCTTTTGTACTTTGTACCCTATACCCTGGTTACCGCCGAGTTCGTCGGCCTCAACAAGGACTCCGAGTCGGGCGTGTACGCATGGGTTAAGACCTCGATGGGTGGTCGCTGGGCGTTCCTGACGGCATTTAGCTACTGGTTCGTTAACCTGTTCTTCTTTGCGTCCGTCCTGCCTAACGTCATCATCTACGCGAGCTACGTGTTCTTTGGTGCCAACGCCGAGCTTTCGCAGCTGTGGATCACCATTATCGAGATCGTCGTCTTTGCTATCGCCACGTGGGTTTCGACCAAGGGCGCTAAGTGGATCGGCTCCATTTCCTCCTTCGGTTCGACCGCGGCTCTCGGCCTGACCGCCGTGTTCATCCTGCTGTCCCTGGCTGCTGCCTTTGGCGGCGTTGAGTTCGCTACGGCTCCTACTCCCGCTAACATGGCTCCCGACATGAGCAACTTCGCAACTGCGTGGGGCTTCTTCGGTACGCTTGCCTGGATCACCCAGGGCGTTGGCGGCGCTGAGTCTGTCGGCGTGTTCCTTAACGACCTTAAGGGTGGCGTCAAGGCCTTCGTGCGCACCGTCGTTATCGCCGGCCTGACCATCGGCCTTCTGTATGCAGGCGCTTCGCTGCTGGTCAACCTGTTCATTCCCGAGGGCGGCGTTGCCATCTCCACCGGCATCTTCGACGTGTTCGGCGCTGTCTTTGCCCACTTTGGCATTCCTATGGAAGTGTCCACGCGCGACATCGGCTTGCTCCTTCTC
>URTW01000184.1 GCA_900550815.1 uncultured Collinsella sp. | reverse complement strand
GTTCTGCCTGCGACCCGTGCCGCCACGCTCGCGTTATCCCCGTTGCGGGCCTGCTGCCGCCACAAGTTGTTCAAGCCCCAGCTCGCGCGCGAAATCCTCCTGCGTTAAGACTACGACAAGATCAAACGTATCGGCCGTATCGTCAACCGCAAAATGCAGCACTGAGCAGTTGCCCGGCACGCGTTCGCGCTCGTCTGCCGCCGCGCCCCGCACGTGGTCCAAAAACAACATGATAGCCGCGCCAAGGCTCACCGCGAGCACGCACTCGTGGTCCGGGCGTCGCATAAGATCGGTTATCGTCGCCGCCATGCGCTCGCGCACCTGCATCTGGCTCTCGCCGCCAAACTGACGATAGAAATCTCGCCACGGGCGCTCGGGCATGAGCATCACGCGCTCGGCCTCAAAGTCGCCAAAGAACCACTCACGCAGGCCGTCCAGGCGCTCGTACGCCAAGCCCGGCCACAGGTTGGCGATAGTCTGCTCGGTGCGATGAAGCGTGGAGGTGTAGGCATGATCGGGCTCAATGCCGCACGCACGTAAAAACATGCCGGCGCGCGCCGCCTGGTCGCAACCCAACTGCGTAAGCGGCGAGTCACTCCACCCCTGAATGATACGCTTGAGGTTGAATATCGTCTGTCCATGACGGACCAGATACAGATCTTTATTCATAGGGGTCCTTTCGTTCGTTACCAATCAAGGAGCGAAAACGCCCCGTCGCAATAGCCAAAATGAAGCACGGCTCCGTTGTCGGGTAGCTCTCCCCTGCCAGTCACATACTCAAGAAACTCCTGGCAGGCTGAGCCGTGGGAAACCGCCAGCACGCAGTCGTGCTGCGGCCTGGCCATGATGCGCGACAGCACCGCGACCATACGCGACTGGAGCTGCACTTCAGACTCGCCACCAAAGGCCACCGGATAATCACCCCAGGGCTGCGGCGGCATATCGCGATTTGATGTGCCCTCCAGCGAGCCCAAACGCCACTCGCGTAGGTCATCGACCAGCTCTATCGAGCAGCCCTCGCCAGCAATTAGCTCAGCCGTACGCCGCGCCCGGCCCAACGGGGAGGAATACACACGGTCAAAGGTCACGCCACGCGCCTCAAACGCCGCGCGCGTCGCCAGCGCCTGCTCGCGCCCGCGCGCCGTAAGCGGCGAATCGTGCCCACCCTGCAAAATGTTCTGCACGTTGAGCTCAGTCTGCCCATGCCGCACCAAATACAAATCTGCCACACGCCCTCCTCTCGCACCACCGCAAAGGGGACAGGTACCTTTGTGGTGGTTTACCGCCGGATCACACCGCGGTGACGCTCAACTACAGCAGTACGTCGGCGAGCGAACGCTTGGGTACGTGGTGCACCCGTGCCTCGTCGCGCCAATAATTGATGGAGCCATCGGGGTTGGAATCGATCGCATCGATCACCTGCGTCTCGGCCGGAACGCCAAACGCCATGATCAGCTTGAGCTCATACTTGTCGCTATCGAGCCCCATGGCATCGATCGCGTGGGGCGTAAAGGCCTTGAACATGCAGGCAGCCACCTCGGGCGTGGCGCTGCGGGCGGCGAGCATCATCGTCTGCGCGGCAATGCCCGTGTCGACCTCAGTAATAGGAGCGGCGGGCTTACCCGGAACGGCGCGCTCGGCAAGAATCGCGATGTAGCCGGTCGGGCGCTCACCCTCGGCAGGACCCGGCCAGTCCTTAAGCGCGCCGGCCCATGCAAGCTCGTCAAACACGCGAGCGCAGTCCTCGGAACCGCTCACCACATGAAAACGAAGACGCTGAGCATTGGCACCACAGGGAGCCAGGTGAGCCAGCTCTGCCAGCTCGAGCAAAAACTCACGCGGCACGCGCATGGACTCGTCAAAGCGACGGCACGTACGGGCGCGGCGGACCAGCGCGTCAAACGTGTCCAGGCCGAGCTTTTCGCAACCTTGCTTTGACATCGACTCCGCGCTAGACGGCGCCGCGGGAACTGTTTCGTTCATAGGGACCCCCAATTTCGGGCAATTGTTCTTAGGAAAATCTAACCTAAAACGTAGGCAATAACGAACAGGGCCGCAATGTTCTACACCTGTTGAATAGAAAATCGCGACGTGGGGAACAACGGAAACAATTCGGGACCTTTGGGTTACGTTTCGCCCTCCCCGACCCATACGCCAGCGCCTTTAGGCGATACTGGTTGTAACGATCAAGGCTTACGCCGCACGGAAAGGAGACATTATGGGCATCTTTAAGAATGATGACCAAAAATCGAGCCAGTTTGGATTTGACGAGAAAAGCATGGCAGGCAAGGCCGTCAAGGCCGTGCGCTGGATTTACGCCATCACGGGCGTCTTGGCGCTCGTCGCCGGCATCGCACTGCTGTTTGCGCCCGCCAAGTCCCTCGTCTTCCTAACGACCGTCTTGGGCTTCTACTTTGTGATCACGGCCGCGATCAGGCTGTTTACCGCTGATGTCGAGCCGCTGCTGCCCACCGGTTGGCGCGTGACGAGCATCATCTCCAACCTACTCATTATCTTGGGCGGCGTCATAATCCTGCGCAACCAGGCCTTCTCGACCGCGACGCTCACCACGATGGTGGTTATCGTGGCCGGCTTTGGCTGGATTGTCGAAGGTGTCATGTCCATTCTGGAGTCCGAGCTTTCGTCCAACCGTGCCCTCGCCATCCTGAGCGGCGCGCTCTCCATCATCGCCGGCATGTTCGTGTTTATCTATCCGCTGTGGTCGGCCAAGATGCTCGTCATCTTTAGCGGCGCCGCACTGCTGGTGTTTGGCGTAACGCTGATTGTCCGCGCCATTCAGTTTGGCAAACTGGTGCACTAGATGCCGCGAACGCTCTTTATTGATGCCGACGCCTGCCCGGTCACGCGCGAGTCGATTGACTGCGCGCGGCGGGCGGGCGTCGCCGTTGTTATCGCCGGCAACAGCACGCAAAACCTGGAACGGCACATTCGCCGCGACGACCCGCGCGATGCCGAGCACGCGCGACGCGGCTTTTGGGTCACGACGCTCGATGTGAGCGTGGGCGCCGACAGCGCCGACTTTGCCATTGTCGAACGCCTGCAGGCGGGCGACGTAGTCGTGACGCAGGACATTGGCTTGGCGAGCATGGCGCTCGGGCGCGATGCCGCCGCCATCGGCGTGCGCGGGCGCGTCTACGACAAAGCGACCATCGACATGCAGTTGTTTATTCGCCACGAGGAAAAGAAGGTACGCCGCGCCGGGGGACGCACTCGCGGACCGGCGGCATTTACCAGCGAAGACCGGGCCCGCTTTAAACGCAACCTCACCGAGCTGCTGCGCTAACCAAGGTAGATTTTCGGGACATGCCCGGAAATCTACCTTTTTGTTTTGAGCGGTGTGAGCGCTCGGAATCCATGGCTCAACAAAAAAACGGGCTTCAAAATGCCATGCGTCGCCGCATTGCGCAGGCGCCGAGCATGGCTATTTGAAGCCCATTTTTTAGGCCTACTTAGAGGCCGAAGGCGGATAGGATAAGGCCCCAGCCGGCGCCGATGACGTACATCATGACCAGGAACACGGCGTTTTCACGAGCGCTGCGGTTGGTGCGGAACAGGACAAGATAGCCCACGCCGGCGGAAATGAGCGTGCCGGCGAGCATCGGCGCCAGCTGTAGCGCGCCCTCCAGGTACAGCTGCGTATTGACCACGCTGGCCGAGCAGTTGGGGATCAGGCCGACGAGTGCCGAGCCCAAGACGGCGAGCGTCTCGTTGCCACGCAGGAACTGCTCGATCGCGGACTCTCCGAAGGTCTCGAGCACGGCAACTAGAATCAGCGTCACCAGGAAAATAAAAACCGAAACCTGCACGGTGTGCGAGATCGCGCTGCGGATAATCGACAGGACGGGC
>URTW01000183.1 GCA_900550815.1 uncultured Collinsella sp. | reverse complement strand
TCGATGGTCCCAGCTTCGACGGCAGGCGTACCTGCGGAAACGCCTGCGTGTGCTGCTTTATGACCATGCTGCCCAAGGGCGGCCGCGCAACGCGCTATATTCGCGACGACGACTACCGCCTGAGCTTTTTGCAGGGCAACTTCGTCACGCTCACGAACCTCGCCGACGAGGACGTGCAAAACGTCATCGCCCGCAACATGAGCCCCATGAACGTGTCGGTCCACGCCGTGAGCCCCGACGTCCGCCGCCGCATGATGGGCCGCAACGCCCAGCGCGGCATGGACGTACTCGAGGCCATCACGGCCGCCGGCATCGAGATCCACGCCCAGATCGTACTGTGCCCTGGCATGAACGACGGCGAAGAGCTGGAAAAGACCCTGCGCTTTTGCGAGGAGCACGAGCAAATCACCAGCCTGGGCATTGTGCCGCTCGGTTTTACCAAGCATCAGAACCGTTTTAGCTGGTCCTACAGCGACAAGCCCGAGCTAGCGCGCGAGACCATTGCCCTGATCCGTCCCTACCAGGATCGTGCCTACGAACGCTTTGGCCGCCACACCTTCCAGATGAGCGACGAGTTCTATCTGGACGCCGGCATCGATCCTCCCGAGGCAGACTTTTACGACGGGTACCCGCAGTACTACGACGGCATTGGCATGATCCGCTCGTATCTGGACGAGACCGACGACGTGATGGCTACCGACGCCGAGCGTCTGGCCCGCGTCCGCGAGGCCGTCGCCGCCCGCAACCAGCGGCTTCTGTGTCTCTCGGGCGCCAGCGCACGCGACACCGTGGCGCGCTTTGTGGAGTCGCCGTATGGTCTCGCCGGCACCGTCACAGCCATCAAGAACCGCTACTTTGGCGGCAACGTGGACGTGACCGGCCTCATCGTCGCGTGTGACATTCTGGAGCAGCTGCCCCAAGACCTGTCGGGGGTTATGCTCTTTGTGCCTAAGCTCATGTTCAACGCTGACGGCATGACGCTTGACGAGTATCATCGTGACGATTTACTCGCAAGCCTTACCAGTCGCGGCGCCGAGGTTCATGTGGTGTCGACCATGCCGCATGAACGGCTCGATACCCTGGAGCACATCCTTGGCATTGTGCCCGCGGACTCTAACATTTCCACTGACCCTACCCATTAAAGGAGTGCAGATGAAACCTATCGTCGCCGTCGTCGGACGCCCCAACGTGGGCAAGTCCACGCTCGTCAACCGCCTGGCCCAGACCTCGGACGCCATCGTCCACGAGTCCCGCGGCGTCACGCGCGACCGCTCGTACCACACGGCCGATTGGAACGGCCGCGAGTTCACCATCGTCGACACGGGCGGCATCGAACCGCTCAAGAGCGATGACGTGTTTGCCACGTCCATCCGCGACCAGGCCCTCGCCGCCGCCGAGGAAGCCGCCGTCATCCTGTTTGTGGTCGACGGCCGCACCGGCGTCACCGAGGAGGACGAGTCGGTCGCTCGCATGCTCAAGCGCTGCGACAAGCCGGTCTTTCTGCTGGTGAACAAGCTCGACAACCCCGACCGCGAAAACGACAGCATCTGGGAGTACTATTCGCTCGGCATCGGTGAGCCCACGCCGCTCTCGGCCCTGCACGGCCATGGCACGGGCGACCTTCTCGACGACATCGTGGCCCTGTTGCCCGAGGAGGAGGACGAGGTCGCCGACGAGTTCCCCGATGCGCTGAACGTGGCCATCATCGGCCGCCCCAACGCCGGTAAGTCCTCGCTGTTCAACCGCATCCTCGGCGCCGACCGCTCCATCGTGTCCAACATTGCCGGCACCACGCGCGACGCCATCGACACGGTCGTCGAGCGCAACGGCAAGCGCTACCGCATGGTCGACACCGCGGGCATTCGCAAGAAGAGCACCGTGTACGAAAACATCGAGTACTACTCTATGGTTCGCGGCCTGCGCGCCATCGACCGCGCCGACGTGGCGCTGCTCGTCGTCGACGCCTCCGTGGGCGTCACCGAGCAGGACCAGAAGGTCATGGGCCTTGCCATCGAGCGCGGCTGCGCCATCGTGGTGCTGCTCAACAAGTGGGACCTGCTCGACGACGACCGCAAGCGCGAGGCCTGCATGGAGACCATCGACCGCCGTCTGGGCGTCATGGCTCCCTGGGCCCAGTACCTGCGCATCTCTGCCCTGACCGGCCGCAGCGTCGAGAAGATCTGGGCAATGGTAGACGCCGCCGAAAAGACGCGCTCGCAAAAGATCAGCACCTCGCGCCTCAACACGTTCCTCACCGACCTGCGCGAGTTCGGTCATACCGTGGTGGACGGCAAGCGCCGCCTGCGCATGCACTACGTGACCCAGACGGGCGTCAACCCGCCGACGTTCACGTTCTTCGTCAACCACAGCGACCTGGTCAACGACACCTACCAGCGCTACGTGGAGAACCGCATGCGCTCGACCTTCGACTTTGCCGGCACGCCCATTCGACTCTTCTTTAGGAAGAAGGAGCAAAAGGATGCATAATCCGATTCTGCTGACCGCCATCTGCGCCGTGGTCTCGTTCTTTATCGGGGCGATTCCGTTTGGCCTAATCCTGGGCCGCGTGTTCAACCATACGGATATTCGCAAGGCGGGCTCCGGCAACATCGGCACCACCAACGCCCTGCGTGTGGCCGGCCCCAAGGTGGCCGCGCTCACCCTGCTGCTCGACTGCCTGAAGGGCGCCATCTGCGTCCTTATCGCGCGTCCGTTCATCGCGAGCGTGGGCTATGGCTTCCCCGTGCGCATCATGGCTCCCGGTGCCGCCGGCGACTGGATGCTCGGCGTCATCTGCCTGGCGGCAGTGTGGGGCCATATCTTCTCGCCCTATCTCAACTTCCACGGCGGCAAGGGTATCGCAGTTGGTCTGGGTGTCATCCTCGCCTGGTACTGGCCTATTGGCCTGTCGCTGCTGGGCATGTTTATCGTGGCCGTCGCCATCACCAAGTGTGTGTCGGTGGGCTCGCTTGCCGCGGTCATCTGTCTTCCCATCGCTGCCTGCGCGGTCTTTCCGTACAGCAGCCTGGGACTTAAGTTTTGCATGGCGATGATCGGCATCACCGTGGTGTGGGCCCATCGTGCGAACATCAAAAAGCTCATGAACGGTAAGGAGTCCAAGCTCTCGTTTACCAAGCGCGTCACCGAGCCCGACGATAAGTAGGAGAGAGTCATGAATGTTGCGCTGATTGGCTCCGGCTCCTGGGGAACCGCCGTCGCCGGCCTTGCCGCCGCGCGAGCCGAGCGCGTGACCATGTGGGCCCACAGCGAGCAGCCGGCCTCCGGCATTAACGGCGAGCACCGCAACCCCCGGAATTTGATGGACTACGAGCTGCCCGGCAACGTAGTCGCCACCACGGCCCTATCGCAGGCGCACGACGGCGCCGATGCCATTATCTTTGCCGTGCCCTCCACGCACCTGCGCAGCGTATGTCATCAGGCAGCATCCTTCATCGCCGCCGACACCCCGGTACTCTGTCTTACCAAAGGCATTGAGCCCGAGTCTGGCCTGCTCATGAGCGAGGTCATCGCCAGCGAGATTGGCAACGAGGCACGAGTGGCGGCCCTCTCGGGCCCCAACCATGCCGAGGAGATCTGCCGCGGCGGACTTTCTGCCGCCGTCATCGCCAGCAAAGATCCGCAGATAGGGGAGACCTTTAAAGAGCTGCTGCTTTCCCCGGCCTTCCGCATCTACCTGTCGCAGGACATGACCGGCGTCGAGGTTTGCGGCGCCATGAAAAACGTCAACGCCATCGTGTGCGGCATCTCCGCCGGTACCGGCGCGGGCGACACCACGCTCGCCCTTATCATGACGCGCGGCCTGGCCGAGAACAGCCGACAGGAGCACGCCCGCAGAGACCCGGCCAAAACGAG
>URTW01000182.1 GCA_900550815.1 uncultured Collinsella sp. | reverse complement strand
CAGGAACAGGGCGCCGGGCATGAGGGCCAGGCCGACGATCGAGATGGCACGCGGACCGAACTTGTCGAACACCACGCCGGAGATAGGGCTGATGATGATGCCCACCGCCGCGGCGGGAAGCATGGCCATGCCGGTTTCGAAGGCCGAAGCGCCAAGCGAGGTTTGCAGCCGCAACGGCAACAGCGTGTTGGTGACCAGGCATGCGGCGTTGATGAGCGTGACGATGATGGCGGCCACGCGGAACTCGCGCGTCTTGAGCGTGCCCAGTTGAAGCAGCGGGTCCTCGATTTTGCCCTGGCGTACGACGAACAGCACCAAGCACACGACACCCGCGACGATCGAGCCGAGCACCACGGGGTTGCCCCAACCCATCGACGAGGCGCTCGAGAACCCGTAGAGAAGTCCGCCGAAGGCGATGGTGGAGAGGACGACCGAGCGCAGGTCGAGCTTGGGGTTCTTCAGCTCGCCCACGTTTTTCAGCATGAACACGCCCAGCACCAGCACGAGAATTGCGAGGGGGACGATGGCGCCGATCATGGTGCGCCAGCCGTACGTGTCGATCACCGCGCCGCCTACGACGGGGCCGACCGCGGGACCCGCCGACATGACGATGCCCGCCATGCCCATAGCCGTTCCTCGTTTCTCGACGGGGAACACCAGCATGGGAACCACCGAGACAAGCGGCATGAGCACGCCTGAGCCCGCCGCTTGCAACACGCGACCGATGATGAGGAACAGGAAATCAGGGGCTGCGGCGCACAGCAGCGTGCCCAGCGCGAACACCAGCGTCGCCCCGAAGAATAGCGCGCGGGTGCTGAACTTGTCGATAAGGAACGCCGAAACGGGGACCATGATGCCGCTCACCAGCGGGTATATGGACATGATCCACTGGGCAGTCGAGGCATCGATGGCGAAATCGGACATGATGACCGGCAGCGCAGGCGACATCACCGTTTGGTTCAGTAGCGCCAAGAAGGCACCCAGGACGACGACCGCGACGATGCGGATCTGGGTACCGGTAATGCGCCCATTGGCGGGCGCGACCGTACAATTATCAGACATAAGCTTCCTTCGTATCTATTCGATTCTTCGCCGAAGGCGCGCCGGCCCACGGGCGAAATAACATGCACGTGCTATGCGTGCATCAGATACGACAGGAAGAAAGCGGCTGCTCAGAGCGCACTTGGGGAACAACAGGAGAGGCCCCGTATACCAGGGGCCGCCGAATTGCGATGTATGCTTTGGTCAAATCCTTCATAGCGGGGAGGTATTCTAGCAGCCGTCTTCGCCCCTTTCAAGGGATGTAACCCAGACGTTGATTTTCTTCACCGAGGCGCCATCGTTGACGGGTGGCGTGCTTCTCTATCGCCACACCGCGGGGCGAGGGAACGCCGCGGCGAGCTTGTACATCGGCTATGTGTGCAGCTGCGAGCGTGTCGCCGGCGCGCGCTGGGCGCCAGTCCGATCCGGCCGACTCTTGCCGACGGTCGGTCGCCGTCCTCCTCCATCTCCGCCTGCTCTGTTTTTGCTCGGCTCCCTTGTCGTATCATGGACGGACGAGAATTGAGCGAAGGCGGTACGTATGAACATCCAGATATTCGGCACGAAGAAAAGCTTCGATACTAAGAAGGCGCAGCGCTATTTCAAGGAACGTCGTGTGAAGTTCCAGTTCATCGACTTGAAGGAAAAGGGGATGAGCAAAGGCGAGCTCGAAAGCGTGGCGCGCGCCGTCGGCGGGATCGACGCTGTGATCGATCCAAAGGCGAAAGATGCCGACACGGTTGCGCTCGTACAGTATCTTGCTGCCGACCAGAAGTTCGAAAAGGTGCTCGATAACCAGCAGATTCTTCGTGAGCCCATCGTTCGCAACGGCCGCCAGGCAACCGTTGGCTACGAGCCTGACGTGTGGAAGGGCTGGGAATAAAGTGAAGCGCCCACGCCCGTGGTTTTATCCACGGACGCGGGCGCTTGCGTAAGACGTCTCTTGTCGTTTGAGTGGAGCGCCCCGGCGGCGCTGAACAACGCGCCCCGGTGACGTGGCTGAACTCGGGGCTCTTTGTGCCGCGCATCTATGAGAGGAGATATTTGATGCGCATGGGCGCTACTCCATGTAGCCACCCTGGATGGCGGAAACTGCATGCTCGGTAAAGAACTTGAGCGTGCCGGAGGTATAGCGATTAGCCTTGGGCTTCCAAGCGGCTCGGCGCTCGGCCAGGATGGCGTCGACCTCGGCCGGCTCCATCTCCTTGCCGGCGTTGCCCACGATAGACAGCGAGCGCTCGGGGATGTTGATCTGGATAAGGTCGCCCTCCTCGATCAGGGCAATCGGGCCGCCCACAGCGGCCTCGGGCGAAACGTGACCGATAGCCGGGCCCTTGGAGGCGCCGGAGAAGCGGCCATCGGTGATCAGGGCAATGCTCGCACCCAGCTCGGGATCGCTGGCGATAGCCTCAGTGGTGTAGAACATCTCGGGCATTCCGGAACCCTTGGGACCCTCATAGCGAATGATAACGGCATCGCCGGGCTTGACCTCATGCGTCAGGACGGCATGAATGGCGTCCTCCTCGCAGTCGAACGGACGGGCCTTGAGCGTAGCCTGGAACATCTCGCGCGGAACGACGGTGTGCTTGACGACCGCGCCCTCGGGAGCAAGATTGCCGTGGAGGATGGCGATGGAACCGTCGGTGCCGAAGGCCTGGTCAAACGGACGGATGATGTCCTCGCGCTAGAGATTCCACTTCTCAAGGTAACGACCGCACTTTTCGTAGTAACCGTTGTTCTTGAGGTCCTCGAGGTTCTCGCCGAGAGTCTTGCCGGTGACGGTCATAACGTCGAGGTGGAGCATCGACTTGATCTCCTCCATAATGCGCGGCACGCCACCTGCATAGTAGAAGAACTGCGCCGGCCACTCGCCTGCGGGGCGAACGTTGAGCAGGTAGTGGGCGCCACGGTGCAGGCGATCGAAATCGTCGGCGGACATCTCGATGCCAAACTCGCGGGCAATCGCGGGGATATGCAGCAGCGAGTTGGTGGAGCCCGAAATGGCACCGTGGACCATAATGAGGTTCTCGAAGGACTCCTTGGTCACGATGTCGCGCGGGCACAGGTTGTGTTCGGAGAGCCACACGGACTGACGGCCGGCCTCGCGCGCAAACTCACGCAGATCGGAGCTGGTTGCGGGCAGCAGAGCCGTGCCGGGGAGCATAAGGCCCAGGGCCTCGGCGGTAACCTGCATGGTCGACGCGGTGCCCATAAACGAGCAGGCACCGCAGCTGGGGCATGCGTTGTGCTTGGCAAACTCAAGCGCCTCGCGGGAGATCTCGCCGCGCTCGTAGCGGGCAGAAATCGCGCCGAGCTGTTCCAGGGTCAACAAATCGGGACCGGCATCCATGACACCGCCGGTAACGACGATGGAGGGGATGTTGATGCGGCCCATGGCCATGAGGTTCGCAGGCAGACCCTTATCGCAGCTGGCGACAAAGACGCCGGCGTCGAATGGAGTGGCCTTGGCATGAATCTCGATCATGTTGGCGATCATGTCGCGGCTGGGCAGCGAGTAGTCGATGCCGTCGTGGCCCTGGGCCTCACCGTCGCAAATGTCGGTGCAGAAGTAACGAGCACCGTGACCGCCAGCCTCGGCAACGCCAGCACGGACCTCCTCGACCAGATCAAACAGGCCGGCAGAACCCGGGTGCGAGTCGCCGAACGTCGACTCGATAATGACCTGCGGCTTGTCCAGATCCTCGATGGACCAGCCAGAGCCCAGACGCAGCGGGTCCATCTCGGGGCTGATGGTGCGAAACATGCCGGGACGCGGCTGCAGCTTGGCACCCAGGTCGGCGGTCAGCTCCTGAATCTATGCTGTAGAATACA
>URTW01000181.1 GCA_900550815.1 uncultured Collinsella sp. | reverse complement strand
TGTTACTAAGGAATAACTCGACGATAATTTGCACATGCTGGATGAGTTTATTTAGTGCGACAACTGCTAGTTCGGCCGCTAGATGGAGCTCTTTATGATGCGCGACGAGGCCCCCGGCTTCCCGTTCTTCCTGCCCAACGGCATGATCCTTAAGAACACGCTGCTGGACTACTGGCGCGAGATCCACCACAAGGCCGGCTACGTGGAGATCTCCAAGCACCACATCAAGATCAATCAGCTATGGAAGACCTCGGGCCACTGGGTTCACTACAAGGACAACATGTACTCCACCGTCATCGATGACGAAGAGTACTGCATTAAGCCCATGAACTGCCCGGGCGGCGTGCTGGTGTATGCCTCCAAGCCGCACTCCTACCGCGAGCTGCCCATCCGCGCCGGCGAGATTGGCCTGGTGCATCGCCACGAGCTGCGCGGCGCCCTGCACGGCTTGTTCCGCGTGCGCTGCTTTAACCAGGACGACGCTCACCTGTTTGTGCGTCCCGACCAGCTGACCGACGAGATCGTGGGCGTGGTCAACCTCATTGACTCCGTGTACCAGAAGTTTGGCTTTAAGTACCACGTTGAGCTTTCCACCCGCCCCGAGGACTCCATGGGCTCCGACGAGGACTGGGCGCGCGCCGAGGAGGGCTTGCGCACCGCTCTGGAGAAGCTGGGCATGGACTACGAGGTCAACGAGGGCGACGGCGCCTTCTATGGCCCCAAGATCGACTTCCACCTGGAGGACTCGCTCGGCCGTACCTGGCAGTGCGGTACCGTGCAGCTCGACTTCCAGATGCCGCTCAACTTTGATCTGGAGTATGTGGACGCCGACGGCACCAAGAAGCGCCCCATCATGCTGCACCGCGTATGTTTTGGCTCCATCGAGCGCTTTATTGGTATTCTGATTGAGCACTTTGCGGGCAAGTTCCCCACTTGGCTGGCTCCCGTGCAGGTCAAGGCGCTTCCCGTCTCCGAGAAGAGCCGCGACTACGCCCACGAGGTATGCGCCAAGCTGGAGGAGGCCGGCATTCGCGTGGTCTGCGACGATCGCGACGAGAAGATCGGCTACAAGATCCGCGAGGCCCGCAGCATCGACCGCGTGCCCTACATGCTCATCCTGGGCGAGAAGGAGGTCGAGGCCGGCAATATTTCCGTCCGCGATCGCTCCAACGAGACCGTTCAGATGAGCGTTGACGAGTTTGTTGCCAAGGTGCTCGAGGAGATCAAGACCCGCGCCTAAGGCAAGCTTCACAACAATTAACAAAGGCGACCGTCCACAAAGGGCGGTCGCCTTTTTCATGCCGAAATAAGAAAAGCCGCAGGTTGAGCGGCTTTTTTGTTGCACAAAAAGGTACAGGTTTTTGTAGAGGGGTATGGAGATGCACCTACTGGCAGTACATTTTGCGTAATCTGGGCAAACGCTGATTAATTGCTCGTATAATGTCGTCAGTCGAAAGATACAAAAACCTGTACTTTTGCGACTGCGCCTAGCTGCGAGCGAGAAGCCTGTTCTAAACGCCCCTGCATTTGCGTGCATCGCAAAGCCAAAAGAGGGGGCGAGAACATGGAACAGACGGCACGGCGCCAAGAGCAGCTGCCGGGCGCATTTAACGGTGCCACCACCAACAGCCAGCACGGCCGCGTCCGCTGGTATCTGGTCCACACCCCCAATGGAAAAGAGCGCGAGACCTGCGAAAAGGTCCGCCGCATTATCCCGCATGAGCTGATGCAGGACGCCTTTGTGATGCAAAAGGAGTTCTGGTTTAAGCGGGACGGCGCCTGGTCGCTCCAAACCAACCCCATGTACAAGGGATATTTCTTCGTCGCTACGCACGATGCTGCCGCACTCGCCAGGGCTTTGGCCCAGTTGCGCTTTGGCTGTCGCATCGCCGGTAGTAGGGAGCGGGCGTACATGCCCATGCCGGACGACGCGCAGGACTGGTATCGCAGCGTGCTGGATGACGACGGCGTGGTGCGCAACAGCGTGGCGCGCATAGAAGACGGCGTGTTGCACATAGAGCAGGGTCCCTTGGTGGGGCAAGAGGCCCGCGTTAAAAAGATCGACCGTCATAAGCGCTGGTGCCTGGTAGACGTGGGCGAAGGCGACTCCGCCGTTAGGGAGCTGCTTCCGTTGGACGTCCCCAGTAAGACATAAGGGGACGTCGCATTGGCAATTCATTCGCAATTTGAATTCATTGATTGGGGGATCCTTGGGGAACAGGGACGTGGATTTGAACTTGACTACTAAAGAAGCGACAGGGAAAAACGCGCCGGTGGGGGCCGCGCTGGTTGCCCAGGCCATGAGCGGCGGCGACGCGAGCGTGCGCTACAAGGCCATGCAGGCCGTGAAGGACTGGGACCGCACGCGCCTGGCCTACCGCACCGCCAAGCGCGCGTTCGACATCATGTTCAGCGGCTGCGTGCAGGCCGTAATCGCGGTGCCGCGCCAGGCGCGCGCGGCTGCCATCCGCCCTGAGAGCGAGGGCAACCCCTTCTACAGCCTGATCCGCGTGGGCCAGACCCACCGCGACGGCAGCCTGTCAACCTTCCGCATGTGGAAGTTCCGATCCATGTACAGGGATGCCGACGAGCGCCTCGCCGAGCTCAAGGGGCAGAACGAGATCGCCGGTGCCATGTTCAAGATGAGGGAGGACCCCCGCGTCACCAGGATCGGCAAGTTCATCCGCAAGCACTCCATTGACGAGTTCCCGCAGTTTCTCAACGTGTTCCTGGGCCAGATGTCGGTCGTGGGTCCGCGCCCGCCACTGCCGAATGAGGTGGCCGAGTACACCGAGTTCGACCTGCAGCGCCTGGCCGTGAAGCCGGGCATCACCGGATGGTGGCAGGCGACGGACCGCAACGACACCGACTTCGACGGCATGGTCCGCCGCGACCTGGAGTACATCGCCAAGCGCGGCGTGGCCACCGATCTGAAGATCGTGGCGCTCACGGTCGTCGAAATGATAACGGGGGGGGGTGCCTGCTAGCGGCATCTCCCGAGCCATTTCCGATGGCGGGGTGCTAGCCCATGCCTAGGAAACCTACCGGGACCCTCTTCTACCGCATATGCAAGAGAACATTCGACATAGCCTTCAGCGCCGGATGCACCGCGGTGCTGGCGATTCCCATGGCCTGTGTCTGCGCCGCGATATGCGCAGAGTCAACGGGCTGCCCGGTCTACACACAGGAGCGCGTGGGCAGGGGAGGCAGGGTGCTCCGCGTGCTTAAGCTCCGCAGCATGGTACCCGATGCAATCGACGTGCGCATGTACCTGAGCCCCGAGCAACTGCATCAGTGGGAGGTCGAGCGCAAGGTCGACGACGACCCGCGCATCACCAAGGTTGGCCAGTTCATCCGAAAGTGCTCCATCGACGAGGTGCCGCAGTTCTTTAATATCCTGATTGGTGATATGAGTCTTGTGGGTCCGAGACCGGAACGGCCATTATTCGTTGAAAAATTTAAGGAAGAAATCCCGCGATATATGATCAAGCATCAGGTCCGTCCGGGCCTTACTGGCTGGGCGCAGGTGAATGGTTACCGTGGAGACACTTCGATCATTAAACGGATCGAGCATGATCTCTATTATATCGAGAACTGGACACTTGGTCTTGGCTTCAAGATCATGTTCCTGACGGTTTTCAAGGGATTCATCAATAAAAACGCTTACTAAGACGAGGACAAATGACATGAATTATGAAGACGAATTAGACCGTTCCCGCGCCAGAAAGAGCAGACGGCGTGAGAGCGAGAGTGAGATGTCCGCAAAACGCCGCACTCACAGGACGGAAGAGCTGTATTCTATGAGTGCTGACCCGGGAAGCCGTGCAGGCCGTGCCGCAGCAAAGAGCCATGGGGCAGCTGCCCACAATCACAGAAGACGGAAAAACGGAAACA
>URTW01000180.1 GCA_900550815.1 uncultured Collinsella sp. | reverse complement strand
GCATTGTCGGCAACAGCCTGGGGCCCCGGCTGGATCTTGACCTCGGCATCGGCCGACGCATTGTGGTTTTATCCTCGGCATAGCGGACGTAGTACGTTCCCGACTTCGTAAGCCCGGTCAATTTACCGTCAGACGTTATCTTCTGGTATTCCTTACTCAACTCGCGGCGGTATTCCATTTTCTTGGTCACGCCCGAGATGGAACCGTCCTTGCTGCTGCACGTAGTCCAATTATTGCCCTCGAGCCCAGCCGGCGCGTCCTGATCGGCCTTGGAAATCTTCACGGTCGCGCTGCCCGTAACGGTCAGGTAGTCAGAAGCCGTCACACGATAATGGGTCGTGTACTCGGCCGCATTGCGATAGGTCGGCTTGTCCGTCGTCCAAACGCCGCCGTTTTCGCGGTACTCAATCTTCATATCCGCCGGCTTGGGGTCGTTCTTAACGTTGACCGTAATGCCGTGCTCTTTGCCATCATAGGTGCCATCGAAGCCAGCGACCTCGAGGTCAAAGCGCGAAACGTCAACGATCTCCCATTTGAGCGTCAAAACACTTGTGGTGCCGCCATCGGTCGTGAAGTTACCCTTACCGATGACAATGCATTCGTATTGCCCTGGCTCGGTCTGCTTCAGTCCGGATTCACTTCGAGCGCTGAGCTCGTAATCCTTGCCCTCAACGAGATCGACCCACTCGCCGGCACCGTTCTTGAACTTTGCACTTTCAACGACGGGCTGATGCTCCTTGCCGTCATAGGCATACTTGCCCGCGCCCTTGCCGCCGTCTTTAAGGGTGAACCTGTAGGATTGATTCTTAATCAGGCGACGCGGCGAAATCTCGAAGGCCTTCTTGCCCTCGAGCGTCTGACCAGAGGCAGTCTTAAAGCTCGTAACGACATAGTAGTAGCCAGCGTCCGCCGGAGCATCCTTGAGCTTGGTGCCATTTTGATACGCCTCGGCGTCCGCCTGGGACTTGCACTGATACCACGTGAATTCATCGCTGGCCGTCACGCCCATCTGCTCTAGATTCCACGCGCCGTCCTTATTCAAAGCAATCTTGACCGGGCAACCGTCATAGACAAGTTCGGTGCTCTGAGAGCTCGTTGCCTTGGACATGGAAAGCTTGTACGTGGCCCTCAGGTACTTTTTGGGCTCGCCGTTCTCGTCCTTGCCATATTCGCACTCGCTGTTGCGGAACGGGCCCACGCACGATGCACGAACGCCCAAACCGTCAGCTTCAACGTTCCACTTGTGCTGGTGGATGGTCTCGCGGAAGGTGAGGTCGCCGTTAAGGTTCACGACCTCGTACTTGTCGGAGTTGTCGTCGTTCTCGGACGAGCCGTCAGGCACAACGCCTTCGATCTTGTTGGATTCGCAGGTGCCAAGGACACGCGACTTTACGCCATTACTGTCCGCAGTCTCCTCAATCGAGATCCAAACATTGTCTCCAAAGCCTCCGCGTACGGAGAAATCAGACGCGATATTCAGCGCCGGGACGTTGGCATCGACACTCTTTTTCTTCGGGACATACAGGCTCTTGGCGGTTCCCGTAGCTTTATCAGCTTCAGTGTACTTGTCGCCATAATTAGTATCGCCGGCGTGACTGTTCTTCCAGTAGCTCGCGATTTCCGGCGATCCGTTGAGGGTAAGGGTTCCGGCGGCGTATACCACGCACGTATTGCCGCGTGCGCCATAGCGTTCAATCGTGCCACCGTTTATGTTGCAGCGAGCGCTTCGTGCAACATTAAGGGCATCGACTGTCAAAGTGTTGTCGGCCGAGCTCGAACGCGTGCTGTGGAAGTTGCTCATCGTGCAGCTGTTGAGGTTGACCGTAGCGTTGGTGACGCCCATCACGCCTGCGACAGCATAGGTATTAAGGACAGAGGAATTAGCAAAATAACGAGACGCTTCGACTGAGCTGTAGCTCTTGTTCGTCTGCCTGACGCCCAGGTTCTCCCCATTGCTGCCACTGAAGCTGCAATTGTTGAACGTCGCCGTCAATTTTGCGACAGTGCCTCCGTCTTTGGGCATCTTGAAACTGCTGTTGCCATCGACGGAAACAGCACCATTGAAGTCTCCGGACGTATCGTAGAACACGCAATCGGTAAAAGTCGCTGCGAAGGGCTTGGTGTTGCCACCAGTCGTATCCCTGCCCTCACGGAAAAGATGTGCAGGGACGGCATACTCTTGGGCGTTGCCCGCCACTGCGCCCGACCTACCAACATAGCCTTGGATCTTCAGCTTTTCGAACTTGGCGGTCAGCTCGCCCTCGGTGCTTCCCAACGAAATCGCAGGTACCTTTTGCTCGTACTTGCTGCCATACGAGAGAATGAAGTTCTGTGAGCCGTCGCCAACCCCCAGGCCAACCGAGATGTCGCCCGATGCCTTTTTGTAGCCACCGCTGTAATAGCGGTCGGTCAAAAAGCCGCTTACGGACTCAAATTGCTTTTGGTTTCTATGGAAGCTGACGCACGGATTGTTGACACCGATGAACTCGATATTGCTACCCTGTTTGATGTTGAACAGCCATCGAGTTTGCTCAACCCGCCAGTTAGTCTTATCGTTCACGTAGACCGTA
Organism: uncultured Collinsella sp.; assembly: GCA_900550815.1. Taxonomy (GTDB): domain Bacteria; phylum Actinomycetota; class Coriobacteriia; order Coriobacteriales; family Coriobacteriaceae; genus Collinsella. Next base: position 1,326 of record URTW01000180.1, on the reverse strand, counting down.
CCATCGATGTAGATCCTCACAGGATTAATCCGAGACGCATCCGGCGCTTCGATGGTGTAACCCGAAGATGGCGTGACCTCACCCTCAGCCGTCTTAAGTACGTAACTGCCCGGCTCGGTGATTTGGACGGGTTCGTTGTTGGCCTGCTTAAGCGACAGCACCTCCGCCCTCACCCCGTCGGGCATAACCTGCGTCTCGGCGTTTGCCACGGCCGGCGTCGCCACGAGCGCGCATGCCACGGTTGCGATACCCAGCAGACGCGTCAACGCAGCGCGCATCCCCATCTTCTTCCTCATCGTTCAGCTCCCTTACCCCTATGCTTTCGCGATGTCCGATATCGCTTGGCGCGGCCGGCATGGTCCCTCGCCAGCCGCCAGCTCAAATTGACATATATATCCATCTGGTATTGTGCAACCGCATGTTTTGACACCCTGCCGCTCGGCGCGAGTTGCGCACCGTGGGGCGCAAACGGAACGCACCCCCGCGGGCGGCGCGCACCCGATGTGGCAAAATCGAGGTACTAAGGGGGCCCAATATGCTCAGAATCATCGCCTGCGACGACGACGTCGCCTTTCTAGATAACCTGCACCGCATGATCAACCGTTGGTCGGCCGAGACGGGTACGGCGGTCGATGTTGCACTCGTTACGCGCGGCGAGGACCTGCTGGCACGCCATACCGCATCGCGCGCCGACATTATCATGCTCGACATGATCATGCCACTCGTCAACGGCATGGACACCGCCCGCGAGCTGCGCCAATCCGATACCGCCGTGCGCTTGGTATTTCTGACCTCATCGCCCGAGTTCGCGCTTGAGTCCTACGAGGTCCGCGCCTTCGACTACCTGCTCAAACCCGTGACCTACGAGCGCGTGGCGCAACTGCTCGACGAGCTGTCGAGCCTGCGTCCGGCAGCAACCGACGAGCTCGTCAGCAAGACGTCCTTTGGCTACCATGCCCTGCGCCTATCCGATATCGAATATGCCGAGGCTCGCAACAAGCACGTGATCTTCCACCTGCGCGATGGCCGCGATATCGAGGCGCTCGAGCCGTTCCGCAGCATCGAGGACCGACTGGCCCAAAACGCGACCTTCTTTAAGTGCCACCGCAGCTACCAGGTCAACCTGCGCAATATCGATCACTTTGACCGCACGGACATCGTCATGCGCTCGGGCGCGTGCATCCCGCTTTCGCGCAGCTGCAAGCAGGGATTCCAAGACGCCTACTTTGCGGTGCGGTTCGAGGGCGGGAGACGCTGATGCTTTCCTCGGCAGAACTGGTACTTTGGGCAATCCACCATGCGTCGACGCTGCTCTTTGGCGGCTTT
>URTW01000179.1 GCA_900550815.1 uncultured Collinsella sp. | reverse complement strand
CGATACCCTGATTGCCTCGTGGCGGTAGAAGGCCGTACGGGCTAACCCCTGAAAACACTCCGCAGACCAGAAACGCCCCCGTTCGTAGCTCCGAAGGAGCAGAACGGGGGCGTTTCATTGGTCGAGGACGTTTTCAGGGGTTAGCCCGTACGGCCTTCGGGCGAGTGCGTACGCTACTCAGCCATCTGAGCCTGGACGGCGGTGATGGCCACGACACCCACGATGTCGTCGGCAGAGCAGCCGCGCGAAAGGTCGTTAACCGGCTTGGCGATGCCCTGCAGGACGGGGCCGTAGGCGTCAGCACCGGCGAAGCGCTGGACCAGCTTGTAGCCGATGTTGCCGGCCTCGAGGTCGGGGAACACGAGCACGTTGGCCTTGCCGGCGACAGAGGAGCCGGGAGCCTTGAGCTGGGCGACGGTGGGGACGATAGCGGCGTCGAGCTGCAGGTCGCCGTCGATGGCGAGCTCGGGAGCCTTCTCCTTGCAGAACTTTACGGCCTCTTGGACCTTCTTGGCGACCTCGCCGCCGGCGGAGCCCATGGTGGAGTAGGAGAGCATGGCCACGTGCGGCTCAACGTTGCCCATGAAGGTGGACCAGGAGTGAGCGGAGGCGATGGCGATCTCGGAGAGCTCGTCGGAGGACGGGTTGATGTTGAGGCCGCAGTCGGCGAAGATCAGCGTGCCGTCGGTGCCGAACTGCGGGGTGTCGGTGCACATCACGAAGAAGGCCGAGACCAGCTTGGTGCCCGGGGCGGTCTTGAGGATCTGCAGCGCGGGGCGCAGGGTATCGGCGGTGGAGTGGCAGGCGCCGGAGACCAGGCCATCGGCATCGCCCATCTTGACCATCATGGTGCCAAAGTAGGTGGCATCCATCACCTGGGCGCGAGCCTGCTCGATGGTAACGCCCTTCTTGGCGCGGAGCTCGGCAAACTTCTGCGCGTACTCCTCGTGCTTTTCGGCAGTGCGCGGGTCGATGACGGTAGCGCCGGGAACGTTGATCTCGTCGGGGTTGCCCAGGATGACGATCTTCGCCAGGCCCTCCTCGATGATTTTGGTGGCCGCGACGATAGTGCGCGGATCCTCGCCCTCGGGCAGGACGATCGTCTTAAGGTCGGCCTTGGCGGCAGACTTCATACGGTTTAGGAAATCGCTCATGTTACTCCTTGCAAGCGTTTCGCTAAGCTCCAGGCGCCCGACTGTTCACGAATAAACCCGCTGCTAGCGGGTTTACCTTTCAATAATGTACGCCGCGGTGCTTGAGCTTTCCTTGTGTGGCAAGCTCATTATAGGACGCATTAGCGCTATAATCGCTCTAATAAATATGTCTCGAAGAATGTTCGAGAAAAGCCCAGCTAACGAGCCCGTGGCTTTTGACAAGGAGTATCGATGCAGATTACCTCAGGCCTGCCTGAAGGCTTTAACGCCGGCGCGTACGACATGATTGTCGTCGGTGCTGGATATGCCGGTGCCGTTTGTGCCCGCCGTCTTGCCGAGACCATCGGCTATCGTGTTGCCGTTTTGGAACGCCGTAGCCACATTGCGGGCAATGCCTATGACTGCACTGACGAGGCCGGAATCCTGATCCACGAGTACGGTCCGCATATCTATCACACTTTTAACGAGCGCGTGCACAATTTCCTGTCGCGCTTTACCAAGTGGACGGATTATCAGCACAAGGTGCTCGCTAACATCAACGGCACCTTTATGCCCGTGCCCTTCATCCTTGCGAGTCTCAAGCTCGCCTTTGGTGACGAGCGCGGCGAGGAGCTGTATCAGAAGCTCGTGGAGACCTTTGGCAAGGATGTCAAGGTGCCCATTATGGAGCTGCGTAAGAAGAACGACCCGGATCTTGCCGAGGTCGCCGAATACGTCTACGAGAACGTCTTTTTGCATTACACCATGAAGCAGTGGGGCCAGACGCCCGATCAGATCGACCCCTCGATCACCGGCCGCGTTCCCGTCTTTGTGGGCGATGATGACCGCTACTTCCCGCAAGCTCCCTTCCAGGGCATGCCGCAGGAGGGCTACACGGCGCTCTTTGAGCACATGCTCGACCACGACCTGATCGACGTGTTCTGCGACGTGGACGCCCGCGATCTTTTTGAAATCGACGAGACTACCGTCAAGATCGACGGCAAGGTCTATGGTGGCGAGATCGTCTACACCGGTCCACTCGACGAGCTGTTCAACCTCGACTTGGGTGCGTTGCCGTACCGCACGCTCGATATGAAGTTCGAGACGCTCGATATGGACCAGTTCCAGCCCGTGGGCACTGTCAACTACACCACGAGCGAGGACTACACGCGCATCACCGAGTTCAAGAACATGACCGGTCAGGTCCTGCCCGGCAAGACCACCATCATGAAGGAGTACTCCAAGGCCTATACGCCCGGCTCGGGCGAGACGCCGTACTACGCCATTCTTGAGCCCGAGAACCGTGAGCTCTATGAGCGCTATCTTGAGCGCGTCCAGAACCTGACGAACTTCCACCCGGTTGGTCGTCTGGCCGAGTATCGTTACTACGATATGGACGCCGTGACCAATTCCGCCCTCGATCTTTCGGATGAGATTATCGCCTGCCATGCATAAAGTCATAACATTCGGTATTCCCTCGTATAACGCCGCCAAGGACATGGACCATTGCATCACCTCCATCTTGGAGGGGAGCAATTACGCCACCGATATCGAGATTATCGTGGTGGACGACGGCTCCAAGGACGAGACGGCCGCCAAGGCCGACGAGTGGGAGGCCCGTTATCCTGGAATCATCCGCGCGGTGCACCAGGAGAATGGCGGTCACGGTATTGCCGTCCTTTCGGGTCTGCGCGAGGCGCAGGGCACCTACTACAAGGTCGTCGATTCGGACGACTGGCTTGACGGCGCTGCCCTTTCGACCATGCTGTCGATTCTGCGCGGCTTTGAGGAGCGCGACCAGCGCGTTGACCTGTTTATCTCGAACTACGTGTACGAGAAGGTTTACGAGGGCACGCATACCGCTATTGGCTACAAATTTGCCCTGCCGCGCAAAAAGATCTTTTCCTGGGATCAGATCGGTCATTTCCGCCTGGACCAGAACCTACTCATGCACAGCCTGTGCTATCGCACGGATGTGCTGCGCGAGTCCAACCTTCCCATGCCGCCGCACACGTTCTATGTGGACAACATCTACGCCTACGTTCCGCTGCCGCGTTGCAAGACCATGTACTACGCCGACATCGACCTCTACCGCTACTTTATCGGCCGCGAAGGTCAGAGCGTCAACGAGGCAACGATGGTCAAGCGTCTGGACCAGCAGTTCCGTGTTACGCGTATCATGATGGAGTCGTACCACCTGTACAGCGATGTTGAGTCGTCGCGCCTGCGTTCGTACATGATGGGCTACTTCACCATGATGATGGCGATCTGCTCGGTGCTCACCAAGCTTTCCGAGGAAGATTGCGCCGACGAGCGCCTAAAGACGCTGTGGAATGATTTGAAGGCCTACGACGAGCGCATGTATCGTCGCGCTCGCTACGGCGTGGTCGGGTTCTTCACCAATCTGCGCGGACGGGCCGGAGATAAAACCACACTCGGCCTATACCGTCTTGCCTCAAAGATCTTCAAATTCAACTAGCTGCTGAGTAATCGCTGCTGATAGGTTGACTGGGCCCCTTGGCCTTTAGTTTGCTACTGCGAACAGTCCTGCTCGCACGGAAAGCACATTAAGTGCTTTCCGGCTCGTGCGGAACTTGTATCAAACTAAAGGCCAAGGGGCCTCTGCTATAAGAATCGATTGTCAGGTTATTTGAATTTGAAGATCTTGGACGCGCGGTACACAGGGGCCTGGGCTGAAAAGAATCTGGTTGGTAGGTTGCCCGGTGGGGCTTGGTTATGTTTGTCGCGAGTTCCGCACGAGCCGAAGAGCACTTAATGTGCTCTT
>URTW01000178.1 GCA_900550815.1 uncultured Collinsella sp. | reverse complement strand
ATCGAACTAATGAGTTTCCAGCGGCAGGCGAACAGCGTACGCGGCTCTATTACCTTCGGCTGGGAAATGCCGAGTTCGTTGGTATCCAGCCCGAGGTTTCGAGCTCGTTTGGCGCCGCCGTGCGCGCCGCCCGATTCTGCCCCGTGCTCTTTGCCACGCTTGTCAACGGAGGGCAGAAGTATCTGCCGGCCCCCGATGCGTACGAGAAAATCACCTATGAGGCCATGAACTCCGGCTTTGCCGCCGGCTCCCATGAGCGCCTCCTCCAAACCATCCATGCCGCTTTGAACGCGGCGCGACTAAAAGGAGAACTTGCATGAATATCGGACATGCTCGCCGCAAGAGTACCCCGCAAGGCGACATCTATCTAATCGGATACCGTAACCTCCCCAACCGTCTGGAGCCTGCGACAGGCGTCCATGATGACGTCTTCGCCAACGCGATTCTTTTCCAACAGGACGACCGCGAAGTTTTTCTCTTCAACGCCGATGTCCTCGAGTTCGAGGAAAGCATGGCCGAGGAAGTCAAGACAATGCTCGCCGAGCGCTACGGAATCGACCGTGATTGCGTTCTGCTCTCCGCGACGCACGACCACACTTCGATCGTCGCCTACCATCGCAGCTGGTGGACGGGAAAATTCAACGAGGACTACTATCGCTGGTTCCTCGATGCCATCTGTCAATGCTTCGAAGAGTGCCGCGCCAACGCGCGACCTGCGACCTGCCGCCTGGGCAAAAAAGTCATCACCGGTTTCTACGACAACCGCATCATTCCCGGAGAGCTTGCCGACAATGAGGTCATTGTCGTATCGTTCTTCGATACCGAAGGCAAGCCATTTGCGGGCTTTGTGAACTGGGCGGTGCATTCCGCTTGCGTCGGACCCGACTGCACGGAGCTCACGAGCGAACTCGCCGGTCTTACCGGCAAAAAGCTCGCTCAGAGTCTTGGTTGCTATCCGGCCATGGTCGTCGGTGCTGCTGGCGACTGTAGCGACCGCAATTTTCGCCAGGGACGCGGCATTCCCGAGGTCGAGCGCGTTTCGACCGGTCTTGCCGAGGCGATTTCCCAGATCAAGCTCGATCGCGAGGTCGTTCTCGACCGCATCGAGCCTCAGACGTTCTATCACACCGTTGCCCATGACAACTTTTCGCTCACGCTTAAGTGTGCCGTCATCAGTTTGGGCGGCCTGCATCTCTTTGTGTTCCCGAGTGAGCTCGGCAGCGACCTGGTTATTCGCATGAAGCGCGAATGCCCGGTCGAGGGAATAGTTTGCGGTTACACCAACGGCTATTTCGAGTATTTCCTTCCGGCACGCGAGTACGGCCTCTCCTTTGAGACCGAGCGTACTCAGATTCCCCAGGGCGAACCGGAACGTCTGTGTGACAAGTTCTGCCAGACGACGAGACTTCTCGGCGCAGCAGATTCGCGTCTGTAGGCCTGATTGCGTGATATGGGCCAATGAGGCTCATTGCCATGTGATCGGCATCTTCCATCTTCTTTGCCGTTCCCCATCCCGGGCGTACGTGCGTCCGCGGATTTCAAAGGGGAAAGCGGATTCCTTGCCCTCCCACGTCGACTACGGAGGCATGAAATCGATGCTATACCCCGCTCAGAAAAAGGAGAATTTCATGAAATACCAGAAGCTTTGCGATGAAATCATCACAAAGGTCGGTGGTCGAGACAATGTGTTAGACGTGAGCCACTGCATTACGCGTCTCCGCTTCCGTCTCAAGGATGAATCGCTCGCCCAGACCAATGAGCTTAAGGCGACGAAGGGCGTCGTTGACGTCATCCAGGCCGGCGGACAGTATCAGGTCGTGATTGGTGCCACTGTCGAGGCCGGCTACATCGACCTTGTTCAGATTGGCGGGTTCGACTCTAAACCCGCACTCGATATCGATGAGGGCGACGACGTCAAAAAGGGCGATCCATTCTCGCGTCTGCTTGCCATCATCTCCGAGATCCTGCAACCGGTTCTTGGCGTGCTTATGGCCGGTGGCTTTATCAAGTCGATGCTCGCGCTCTGCACGGTTGCCGGTTGGCTTGCCAAGGACAGCAATACGTATGTGACGCTCTCGGCAATCGGAGATTCGGTCTTCTATTACTTTCCGCTAATCATTGGCTGGACGTCGGCCAAGAAGTTCGGACTTAAGCCCGTTATGGGAATGGCGCTCGGCGGTATCCTCGTCTATCCGACGCTCGATGCCCTTATGGGCGGAGATCAGCTCTACACGCTCGGCGCCGGTACGGTCATCGAGTCCAATGTCAACGGAGATAATATAGGCATCCCGATGATCATGCAGAATTACTCATCGACGATTCTGCCTGCGATCTTTATCGTCTGGATTGCCTCCAAGGTGCACAAGGCCCTTTCTAACGCGCTGCCCGCGCTTGTGAGCTCGTTCTTCTCCAACATCCTGACGCTCCTCATTTGCGGCATCCTTGGCCTGCTTGTGGTCGGTCCAGTCATGACGGTCCTCTCCAACATCGTTGCCCAGATCATTCTGATGCTCATCAACTTCCAACCCGCCATCGCCGGCTTCGTCATCGGCACGTTCTGGAGCCTGCTCGTCATGTTCGGCCTGCACTGGGGTATCATCCCGCTGTGGTTTCTCGATGTCGCAACCTACGGCTATGACCTCATTAACCCGCTCGTGTATGCAGGCGGTTGTGCCATCGCCGGCGCTGTGCTTGGCATGGTCATCCGAACCAAGGACTCCGAGGAAAATGCTGCCGGCTACATTCCCGCCCTAGGCTCTTCGATTTTCGGTGGCAACGAGCCTGCGCTTTACGCCATCTTGCTGCCGCGTAAGCGCCTTATGTGGGCAACCTTTATTTCCGCTGGTGTAGGCGGCGCCATTGCCGGCCTTATGGGTGCCAAACTCTATGCCTTCGGTGCCTCCGGCCCGCTCGGTTTCCCGAGCTTTATTAACCCCGCCGGCATCGACATGGGCTTTATCGGCCTTGTCATCTCCGGTGTGGTCGCTTTCGTTCTGGCTCTTGTCGCCGCTATGGCGATCGGTACCAAGAAGGACGAGGGCGGTAAGGCACTCAACATCTCGGTGGACTAGTCTTTCTGCGCACTTTAACTAAATATGCCTCGGACGGCGACGTGCCGCCCGAGGCATATTTGTGTTTTGTGCCGTTGTCAGCGTGTTTGCGGACACAAGTCTGCGGTTGTGGAGCAGCGGGGATTATGACGGTCGTGCCGCGGTGGAAGACGTACGGTCGCCCTGCAGGAGCTGACGGTAGGGGAGGAAGCCGATGAACGAGACGACAGCCTGCGAGTGCGCGGCGTTCCGCTTGAGGTAGAGCCTGACCTCGGAGGTCGTCGCGGGCTCAAGCGGCACCAGGGCTACCTTTCCGCTGGCAAGCGATTCCGCCGGCTTGCGCATGAGGAATGAGACGCCGGCGCCGCGTGCGACAAGAGAGATGATGTTCTCGGCTCGTTTGCCGGTGAACGTAACGCGTGGGCCAAATCCAGCTTCGCGGCAAAGGGAAAGGACGAGCCCGCTTACGAACGTGCCTGGTGGAAGCATGAGGAAATTCTCGTCGATAAGGGCGTCTATCTCGACGTTGTCACGTTCGGCGAGTGGATGGTCGAGCGGAAGGACGGCCACGAGCCGGTCGGTCGTAAAGGGAATCTTTTTGAACTCCGGCTCGATGGCGCCGCCGTCACGGATGAAGGCCAGGTCAATGTCCACGTGCAGGAGCAAGCGCTTGAGTGTGTCGCCCTCGCCCTCGAAGAGCGCAACAGAATATGAGGGGTTCGCCTGCTGAAAATCGATGACGGCGTCCGTGATCCCATAAGGGGCCATTATGGGGATAGAACCTACGGTGAGGTGCTCGAGCGGCTCACCTGCGCCTATTTGAATGGCGGCTAGATAGCGGTGCTGCAGCGTCGCAATTTTTTGCGCTTTGG
>URTW01000177.1 GCA_900550815.1 uncultured Collinsella sp. | reverse complement strand
TCTTTTGCCCTCGGCGCGCGCATCGGCGTGGCCAGCAACCTGGAGGCCGCCATCGAGAACCTCGGCGAATGGCTCAAGCGCAAAACCGGCAGCGAAGGCGACAACGAGTTCACCAACGCCTTTGTCTCGGCATCGCTCACCGTGTGTATCGGCGCCATGGCCATTGTGGGATCGATCCAGGACGGCCTGCTCGGCGACTGGTCAACGCTTGCCCTCAAGGGCGCACTGGACTGCATCATCGTCTGCACCATGCCGGCCTCGCTCGGACGCGGCTGCATCTTCTCGGCCCTGCCCGTCGCCGTGTTCCAGGGGACGATCACGTTGTTTGCCGGCGCGCTCTCCCCCATCATGACCACAGCAGCCCTCAACAGCCTTTCGCTCGTAGGCTCCATGCTTATCTTCTGCGTCGGCGTCAACCTCATCCGTCCTCAGACCTTCCGCACGGCCAATATGCTCCCCTCCGTCGTCATCGCCGTCATCTACGCCCTCCTGTTCTAAATCTATCTACGCAGCAGTATCTCGAACACCTGTTTGATGCTGTGCTATGATATGAGGTCACCGAAGCTGCGTTAGGAGAGGAGAAGCGGTGGCCGACCAGGACATCAAGATGCTCATCGAGCGCATTATGGCCGAGGCCCGGACCCATCAGTCCGCCCGCTTCTCAAGCGAAGTCTATGCTGACGAGCCGATTCTCAAAACCGGTCGTCAGATGCAGAATTTCCTTCCCGACCAGTACCGCAAGATGCGCGAGATATCGCGCTGGCAGGATGACCCCAAAGGCGGCGCGGGTCGCTGGCTTTCGGAAGCCGAGCTTTTCTACCGCCAGGGCCTGCTGATGGCCGACTTTGAGGACGACTGTCCCTACAACGGCACCTTTAAGTCGCACTTTCCCACCTACAACGCCATGAGCGACCGGCAGTTGCGCGGCTACTTTACCTGGCGTGCCCAAGTGCGCCGCGGAACCGTCGAGGAAACGTCTACGTCCTTTGCCTTTCTGTATCTCTATGAGCTGATCTGCGGCATTGGCGTAGATGATCCGCTCGAAGGTTTTAACAAGATCAAGGCCTTTTGGGATGTCTATCGCGCCTTCGAGCCCGGCATCGACCGGTTTGCGCGCGTGTGGCTGCAGGATTACGCCGTGTTCCACGGGCTCGACCCCAAGCTGCTTCGTGACTCTAAATCCGTCATGTTCGATAACGCCCTTATCGAGCTGCGACGCGCGGCACGAGACCTTGTACCAGCACCGGCACCGTCCGGCCAGACCCCTAAGCGTCGCAAAACCTCCGAGCCCACGCTTCCCCTTCCGCCCGATGAGGCGCATGAGGAGCGGCTCATGGCTGCCAGCGACGCACTCTCGACGTACAACCTGAATAACTCACGGCTCGACCGTTCCCACCATCGCGACCTGCGCCACGTGGCATGCGCCGTATATGTCCGTATGGCGCGCTACTATGACACGCACCGAAAGACCGGCATCGTGGCGAGTTTATTTGGGGAGGAGACGGCCATGCCCTACACCATGTTTGCCTCGGCCGTATTCTTTGCGCCCGAGCGCCACGAGGACTGCGAATACCGCCTGGATCCTATCCATATCTACCGTTGCCAAAACGGCTTTTGGGAATGCATGCGTATCCATGGCAGCAGGCAAAAGAGCAGCAAGCTCGGTGAAATGATGCGCGCCTGCTACCAACGCCTGCGCATGTCGCGGGACCCCGCCCATCCCCTTAAGGAAGAAAAGGTCCCCAAATATCTGGCCAAGATTATCGATGACGAGATTGTGGCATGGCTTTCGTGGGACGCCGCACACCAGCCCGTCAAAATCGATATCGATCTGAGTCAGCTGGGGCACATTCGGAGCGCCGCTGCGCAAACGCGCGAAGCGCTTTTGATCGACGAAGAGCGCGAGGACGATGTGCCCACAGAGGTCGATACGGCGGAATCCGAGCAACCGGAAGCCAAGCCTGCGACCGACGTGATGGCCGAGCCGATCGCGGCGCCTACGGAGCGCAACAAAGCCGACGAGCCAACCATTTCCACCGAACAGTTTGGCGTCGTGGCACCGCTCCTCGCACCGACGCCAGCGGTCGTATCGACTGCACCCGCTGGCACCGCAACCGAACTCGCGCCCGCCGCAGATGCCTTCCTTCGCGCGCTGCTCGAGCAAAACGCAGCGCAAGCGACATTGGCGGTAGTGCAATCGGAGCAGAGCGAGGACATGCTCGTCGACAGCATCAACGAGGCGCTCTTTGACCTGGTGGGTGACACCGTTATCGAGTTTGGAGCGGCAGGACCGCAGATCATCGAGGATTACGAAGCAGACGTGAGAGGATACCTAGACCATGAGTGATACCGCATCCACAGCACCCCGCGTGCCCAAGCGCGTCGCTGCCGTCATTCTCAACTCGCTCAAGGGCGGCGTGGTCCCGCGCATCGGCCTTCCTTACATCACCGTAGGGCGCGAGGTCGAGATCCGCGCCCTGCTCACCGATCTGAGTCTCATCGCCGACGGTGGCGCGAGCTTCCGCTTTCTGGTCGGTCGTTACGGCGCCGGCAAGAGCTTTTTGCTCCAGACCATCCGCACGCACGCCATGGGCGAGGGATTCGTCGTCGCTGATGCCGACCTGTCGCCCGAGCGCCGCCTGCAGGGCAGTCAGGGACAGGGCCTTGCCACCTACCGCGAGCTCATCCGCAATATATCGACCAAGACGCGCCCCGAGGGCGGTGCGCTCAACCTTATTCTGGATCGCTGGGTCGCCTCGTGCGCCGACGTCGATGAGTCGGTCGTCAATGCCCAGCTGGCCCCGCTCGAGGAGATGGTCCACGGCTTCGACTTCGCCCGCATGCTCCGACGCTATCGCACGGCCGTATCCGAAGGCGACGAAGAGGCCATGAGCCGCGTGACCAAATGGATCCGCGGCGAATATCGCACCAAGAGCGAGGCTCGCGCCGAGCGGGGCTCCTCGACCTTCATCAGCGATGACGACTGGGACGACTACGTCAAACTCATCGCGCGTTTTTTGGTTTGCAGCGGCTACAAGGGCATGCTGGTGCTCATCGACGAGCTCGTGAATCTGTATAAGATTCCCAACGCCATCACGCGCCAGTACAACTACGAGAAGATCCTGACCATGTACAACGACACGCTCCAGGGCAAGGCGCAGTACCTGGGCATGATCATGGGCGGCACGCCAACCTCCATCGAGGACCGTCGCCGCGGCGTGTTCTCCTACGAGGCTCTGCGTAGCCGACTCGCTCAGGGTCGCTTTGCGCGCGAGGACCTTAAGGACATGCTCGCGCCCATCATCCGTCTGCAGCCACTCACCTACGAGGAGCTGCTGGTGCTGATCGAAAAACTCATGCAAATTCACGCCGGTTACTTTGGCTGGACGCCCACGCTTACCGAGAACGACTTGGTGGACTTCCTCAAGATCGAGTTCGGTCGTGTGGGAGCCGACACGCACCTGACGCCGCGCGAGGTCATTCGCGACTTTATCGAACTGCTCGACATCCTGTGCCAGAACCCCGATGCCAACGTGGCCGAGCTGTTGCAAAGCGTCGGCGGCGACACGCTAGCGCCGGCAACCGCAACAGGCGACACCGATACCGCAGGCGGCGACCGCAACTTCGCCGAATTCACCATCTAACCTGCCAAAAAGGGACAGGTTTATTTTGGTAGGTTTTATCTGGGCGAACGTTGAAGCAGTAATGCAGCAAGCCACTGCTCGCCACGTTGAGAGATTCGCTTTTGAAAGGAGGCCCCGTGAACGCCTTTGACCGCTATGCCCCGTTTATCCAAGACTTCATCTACTCCCACGATTGGGAGAGCCTGCGCTCCATTCAGGTTGCGGCGGCAGATGCCATCTTCACCACGCAAGACAAAGTGCTCCAGCCGGCATCCACGGCATCTGGCAAAACAGCGGCGGCCTTCTTTCCCA
>URTW01000176.1 GCA_900550815.1 uncultured Collinsella sp. | reverse complement strand
GCCTGCCTTTTCCTGGCCCTCGTTAGCGCCTTTGACAGACAGCAGAGAGCCCATTCTTATTGTTGCTCGCTGTGTACGTCATCCGATATAATCGCGTGCTTCTTAAGCTTTCCGGCGAAGCGCTGATGGGCGACGGCCAATATGGCATCGACCCCAAGGTTACAGACCATCTTGCCAAGCAGGTCAAGGAGCTGCTCGCCGTTGGCCATGAGGTCGGCGTCGTTGTCGGCGGCGGCAATATTTTCCGCGGCATGGCCGGCGCTGCCGGTGGCATGGAGCGTGCTCAGGCCGACTACATGGGCATGCTGGCAACCGTTATGAACGCGCTCGCCCTGCAGGATGCCTTCGAGCATAACGATGTTCCCTGCCGCGTGATGAGCGCTATCCAGATGAACGAGATCTGCGAGCCCTATATTCGCCGTCGCGCCATCAACCACCTTTCCAAGGGCAACGTCGTTATTTTTGCCGCCGGTTCGGGCAATCCGTACTTTACGACCGACACCGCCGCGGCTCTTCGTGCGTGCGAGATCGGCGCCGAGATTCTGATTAAAGCCACCAAGGTTGACGGCATCTACGACAAGGATCCCGTCAAGTGCGCCGATGCCGTCCGTTTTGACAAGATTACCTATCACGAGGTTCTCGTCCGCGGTCTGCAGGTTATGGATTCCACGGCTACGGCACTGTGCCAGGATAACCGTATGCCGATTTTGGTCCTCAACATCGATGGCGAGGACACCGTCAAGCGCGCGCTTTCGGGTGAGCCCGTCGGCACGCTCGTCTATCAGGAGGATTAAGCATGGCAGATAACATCACCGCCCATATGGACAAGTCGCTCGAGTCCCTCAAGCATAACTTCTCCAAGGTCCGTACCGGCCGCGCCAATGCCAACATTCTGTCCGACATCACCGTCGATTATTACGGTGTTCCCACGCCGGTCACGCAGGTTGCCGCCGTCAAGACCCCCGAGGCCCACATGCAGCTCATCGAGCCGTGGGACAAGGCACTCATCAATGCTATCGTCAAGGCCATCGGCGCATCCGATCTGGGTATTACCCCCAACTCCGATGGCACCGTCGTTCGTCTTCCGTTCCCGGCTCCCACTGAGGAGCGCCGTCGCGAGCTCGTCAAGGAGTGCCGCGAGTACGCCGAGCAGGCCAAGGTGTCTATCCGTAACATCCGTCGCGACTTCAACAACAAGCTCGAGCGCGATGAGGAGCTCACCGAGGACGATGTCCGTCGCGAGCAGGCCAAGGTCCAGAAGCACACCGATGAGTATGTCGCCAAGGTCGAGGAGCTTCTGAAGGAAAAAGAAGCCGAGGTCATGGAGATCTAAGGTGCAATACGACGAGCATAAACTGGTCGAGTACTTTGCCGACGCCCCTGCGGGCGTCGGTTTTTCCGACCTTGACCTCAATAACATTCCGCACCATATCTCGTGCATCATGGACGGCAACGGTCGCTGGGCCATGTCGCGCGGTCTTGCGCGCACTGAGGGCCACAAGGCGGGTATCGTCTCCCTTCGCGAGATTATTACCGCCTGCGTGCGTCTGGGCGTCGACGTGCTTTCTGCCTATGCGTTTTCGACCGAAAACTGGAATCGCCCTCAGCACGAAGTCAACGTTCTGATGCACCTGTTTGCCAAGACGTTCATCGACGAGCTGCCGCTTCTGAAGCGCGAAAACGTGCGCGTTGTCTTTTTGGGTGACATTTCCGCGCTGCCCAAGAAGACCCGCGACGTTTTTGAACGCGGTCTTGCTGAGTGCGCCGATCACACCGGCATGACGCTGGCGCTTGCCGTCAACTACGGCGCGCGTGCCGAGATTACCCGCGCTGTCCGTCAGATCGCACTCGACGCTGCCGCCGGTAAGATCGATCCTGCCGCAATTGATGACGACATGGTGGCTTCCCACCTCTATACCGCCGGCCTTCCCGATCCTGAGCTTGTGATTCGCACTTCTGGTGAGCTGCGCCTTTCGAACTATCTGCTGTGGCAGGTGGCTTATTCCGAATTCTACGTCACCGATACCTATTGGCCCGACTTTGATCGTTGGGGCCTTGTCGACGCCATTTTGGCCTATCAGGGCCGTGACCGTAGGTTTGGTGGTCTGAGCAAGACCGAGGAGGCTTAATCGTGTCCGATCGTCCCAAGGCAACTGCTCCCAAGACATCTGAGCGCAAGGCTGTCGCTGCGGGAGCGCCCGCAGCGAAGAATGGCACCGGTTCGTGGCTTGCGGGCTTTATCACCCGTGCCGCCGCCGGTATCGTTTACGCCGTTGTCTTTATCCTGTGCCTGGTTTTGGGTATCGTGCCCACGGCCATCTTTGTTTCTGTCATGAGCGGTCTGTGCTGCTATGAGTTTTTCCGTATGACGAGGCTCGATGGCAAGATGGCTAACGAGCGCATGGGTATCGCTGCCGCCGTACTCTTTCCGCTGTCGGCGTTGGGCGATTCGATGTTGCTGAATGCCCTGCTTTTTGCCCTGATGCTCGCTGTGGGCATTTGGTATGTCTGGTCGCCGCGTACCCGCATCTCTGATGTGGCCGTGACGCTCATGGGTCCCATCTACACTGGCTTTATGCTGTCGGCTATCGTGCTGCTGCGCGATGCCGTGCCCGGTTTTGCCGGCGCCTTGCTTTCGGTGGGCGTTTGCGCGTCCCTTTGGGTCTCCGATTCGTTTGCCTACATCGTGGGCAGCCGTATCGGCAAGCACAAGATGGTTCCCAAGATCTCTCCTAAAAAGAGCTGGGAGGGATTTGTCGGCGGCATTCTGGGCTCGGTTTTGATTTGGCTCATCCTGTGGGCGACGCACTTCTACAAACTCAGCCTGCCCTATGCGCTGCTGTGCGGCTTGGTCGTGTCCATCCTGGGCGTTATCGGCGACCTCATTGAGTCGCGCATCAAGCGTGGCGTGGGCGTCAAGGATTCCGGCAACCTTATCCCGGGCCATGGCGGCATGCTCGACCGTAGCGACTCGCTTATCTTTGGCTGCATTACCGCGCAGCTGCTTTTGATGATCGGGGGCGTGCTGTAATGTCATTCCAGACGACGTATGGCTCCGATGGACGCCTTCGTGTTGCCATCCTGGGTTGTACGGGCTCTATCGGCACGCAGGCACTCGACGTGTGCCGTCAGCATGCCGAGCGACTGCAGGTAACGGCGCTGTCCGTCAATTCCAGCACCTCGGAGCTCGTTGCCGCCGCCCGCGAGTTCTCGGTTCCGGCCGTTGCCGTGGCCGACTCCGCCCACGGTGCGGACGCCGTGCTGCAGGAGCTGCCCGAGGGCACGGAGCTCGGTGTTGGTGCGCAGGCGGTTTGTGAGCTCGCACGTCGCGATGATGTCGACTGTGTGCTTGTTGCCATTGTGGGCGCTGCCGGGCTCGAAGCGAGCCATGCGGCCTTGACCTCGAATAAGCGTCTTGCCCTTGCCAACAAGGAGTCCCTCGTCGTCGGTGGCGACTTGCTTATGCCGTTGGCGCAACCGGGCCAGCTTATTCCAGTTGACTCTGAGCACTCCGCCATCTACCAGTGCTATCTGGGGGAGAACCCACGCGAGGCTCATTGTATTTGGCTCACCTGCTCGGGCGGTCCGTTCTTTGGCCGCACGCGCGACGAGCTCAATCGCGTGACGCGTGCCGATGCCCTCGCACATCCCACGTGGGCCATGGGTGCCAAGATCACCATCGACTCCGCCACCCTCATGAACAAGGGTCTGGAGCGCATTGAGGCCATGCATCTGTTTAACTGCGACCTCGATTTCATTAACGTGGTCGTGCAACGTCAGTCCAAGATTCACTCTATGGTCGAGTTTGCCGACGGCTCCGTGATGGCGCATCTCGGTGCTTCCGACATGCGTAATCCCATCCAGTTCGCGTTCTCGTATGCCGAGCGTTGGGATACGCCGGCGCCTCGGATCGATTTGCGCGAGCTGGGCCGGCTCGC
>URTW01000175.1 GCA_900550815.1 uncultured Collinsella sp. | reverse complement strand
CTATGTGGGCATACGAGACGACGTTCTACCAGATTTATCCGCTGGGCTTTTGCGGAGCTCCGCGTGAGAATGCCGCACCCGTTGCCGAGGACGAACTCTCTCAAGCTGCCGGCACTGCACCCAGCCCCGATGCCCCCATCATGAAGATTGCCCAATGGGCCGACTACCTGCAGGAACTCGGCGTTGGCGCCGTGCTCATCAACCCGCCGCTCGAGTCCGATAGCCACGGCTACGATACGCGCAGCCTGCGCCATATCGACCGCCGCCTGGGTGGGGATGTCGACTTTGCCGCCGTGTGCGACACACTGCATGCCCATGGCATCCGCGTGGTGCTCGATGCCGTCTTCAACCACGTCGGCCGCGGTTTTTGGGCCTTCCGCGATGTGCAGGAGCGCAAGTGGGATTCGCCGTACAAGGATTGGTTCCACATCAGCTTTGACGGTGACTCGTGCTACGGCGACGGCTTTTGGTATGAGGGCTGGGAGGGCCATTTTGAGCTTGTGAAGCTCAACCTGCAAAACCCCGCCGTGGTCAATTACCTGCTCGAGTCCGTGCGTCGCTGGGTCGAGGTCTTTGGCGTCGACGGCCTGCGCTTGGACGTTGCCTATATGCTCGACCGCGACTTCATGCGCCGCCTGCACGCTTTTACCCGTGAGCTCAAGCCCGACTTTGTGCTGATCGGCGAGACGCTCCACGGCGACTACAACCAGATCGTCAACGACGAGATGCTCGACTCCTGCACCAACTACGAGTGCTACAAGGGCCTGTACTCCAGCTTTAACTCGGTCAACATGTTCGAGATCGCCCATTCGCTGCACCGTCAGTTTGGCGGCGACCCTTGGTGCATCTACCGTGGCAAACATCTGCTGTCGTTTGTCGACAACCACGATGTGCCGCGCCTGGCGAGCATCCTTACCGACAAGTCTTGCCTACGCCCCGCCTATGGCATGCTGTTTGGCATGCCAGGCATTCCGTGCGTCTATTTCGGTAGCGAGTGGGGAATTGCTGGCGAAAAGGGCGGCCCCGATGGCGACTGGGCGCTGCGCCCTGCGCTCGATGAGCCTGCGCCCAACGAGCTGACGGCCTTCATCGAGCAGCTTGCGCACCTACGCTCGGCATACGACGCGGCGGCCCGTGCCCTCAACTACGGTGCCTATCGCAACGTGGTGATCCAGAACAAGCAGCTGCTGTTCGAGCGTGCCTGCGACGACGCGACGGTGCTCGTGGCGGTCAATGCCGTGAACGAGCCCTATACCTTTGGAGCCGGCGAACTCAACGGCTCCTTCGTCGACCTGCTTGCCGACGATGCGCCCACGGTCGAGCTGACAGGCTCCCTTGAACTTGCGCCCTATGAGGTGCGTTATCTGCTGAGGGCCTAGGCCATGGCTGCGTCCGACGAGGGCTATCAACATATTGAGCATGGGTTTGAGCCCGTGTTTGACGAGCGCTCGCGCGTTTTGGTGCTGGGGTCGTTTCCCTCGGTGCTCTCGCGTGCCAATGCCTTCTACTATGGCATTCCGCAGAACCGCTTTTGGCGCGTGATGGCCGCGTGCCTTGGTGCGCCCGTGCCGCCCAACGAGGGAGACTCTTTGGCGAGCGGCGAGCCCGTGACGCTTGACGCCTCGATTGCCGCCAAGCGGGCTATGCTGCTGAACGGCGGCGTGGCCCTGTGGGACGTGATCGAGAGCTGCGACATTAAGGGCTCGAGCGATGCGAGCATTCGTAACGTTGTGCCGGCACATATCGAGCGCATTACCGGCGCAGCTCCCATTGAGCAGGTGATATGCAACGGTGGTACAGCTGGCCGGCTCTACAAGCGCTATCTACAAGAGCGCACCGGGCTGCCGGCCATCGTTCTGTCGTCGACAAGTCCCGCCAATGCGGCGTGGCGACTGGACCGCCTTCTCGAGCGCTGGAGTGAAGCCGTTGATTGGCAGGCTTTTTCGATTTAGCAGTTTGAGTGCTCGGCAAGATGCCTCATAACGGCGTGCCAGATCGGTGTGGGCAGCGCAGACGTGGCGCGCACCATGCCGTCGGTGTCGACGCCACCCGTTGCGGCGCCACCGAGCTTCTGCGCGTGTTCGACGGAACACCCCATGCGAACGGCGCCCACGAGCTTGTCCATCGCTTCCGAAAACGGTCGCCGCAAGAGGCCCATGCGCGGGGAGCG
Organism: uncultured Collinsella sp.; assembly: GCA_900550815.1. Classification (GTDB taxonomy): domain Bacteria; phylum Actinomycetota; class Coriobacteriia; order Coriobacteriales; family Coriobacteriaceae; genus Collinsella. The sequence continues at coordinate 1,841 of URTW01000175.1, read as the reverse complement.
ACGAAGCGCTGCGATGCCGCTGCCGGCGCAGATGGCAACGCCGCCACACCACATTTGGTCATGGCGCTCACTTGCGTTGTGCTGGCGAACGGCGGGCCCACGCGCCTGCGCAGTGCTCTCTTGTGCGGCTCGAATCGCGGCATAGACGCGCGTTCCCGTACCGCCAAAGCGCTCTAGCGCCTGCTCGATGGCTGTCAACGTCTCATCGTCAGCCACATCTTCAATGGCCAGCACGATGCCATCGGCAACGCTGCCGGCGTCATTTGCCTTCAAGTCGACTGGGCGGGGGAGCGCGGTGCCAGAAAGCTGAGCATAGGCGGCGATGGCATCCTGCAAGTCCCAGAGCAAAAACTCAAGATCGGCGCTATTGGGAATGTTGATATACGCAATGTTTTGCAGCGATATTGGTACATCGCCGCGCGCGGTCGGCTCCATGCTGCCTCCTTTCCGGCTCGTTTCCGTTTAGGTTACACCGTCCGGCGGCGCCCCGCCGCGCTATCCTAGTGCAACCCTTACGAAAGGAACGCCATGCGTCTGCCCATGAATACCTCGCTTGCCACGCTCAAGCCCTCCGGTATCCGCCGGATTAACGCGCTCGCCGCCCAGCATCCGGGGTGCATCGCGCTCGCGCTCGGCGAGCCCGATTTTCCCACGCCCGATGTGATTAGCGCCGAGGTGACCGCCGCACTGGACCGCGGTGACACGCACTATCCGCCCAACAACGGTCGCCCCGCCCTGCGCGAGACGCTGTCCGCATATATGGGCGACGCGGGCCTTACGTATTCGGCCGACGAGGTCATCCTGACCGATGGTGCGACCGAGGCCCTGTCGGCTACGTTTATGGCCATGCTCAACCCCGGCGACGAGGTCATTATTCCCACGCCTGCCTTTGGCCTATACGAGAGCATCGTCGTGGCCAACCACGCTAAGGCGGTCTTTTTTGATACGGAGCCCGCGCAATTCCAGATCGATGAGGAAGCGCTTCGTGCCTGCGTGACACCGGCGACCAAGGCCATCGTCATCTGCTCGCCCAACAATCCTACGGGCTGTATCCTCAACGCGGCTTCGCTCGATGCCGTGGCGCACGTGGCGGAGCAGGCGGGCATCTACGTGGTCTGCGACGACGTATACAACCGCCTGGTTTATGTGGATGGCTACGAGCGCTTTGCCCAGCGTCACCCGGAGCTGCGTGAACAGACGGTAGTCATCGAGAGCTTCTCCAAGCCCTGGTCCATGACCGGCTGGCGCCTGGGCTGGCTCGCGGCAGCGGCACCCGTCATCGCCGAGATCGCCAAGGCTCACCAATACTTAGTATCGAGTGCCGTCTCCTTCGAAATGGACGCCGCAGCCCGAGCCCTGACCGTCGACCCAACCCCCATGCTCAAAGTCTACCGAGCCCGCCGCGAACGCGTACTCGCAGCCTTAGACGCCATGGGCCTCGACGTAGTAGAGCCCGCAGGAGCCTTCTACACTTTCCCAAGCATCAAAAAGTTCGGCCTAACCAGCGAAGATTTCTGCATCAAAGCCATCAAAGAAGCCAACGTAGCCCTAGTTCCCGGAAACTGCTTCGGCACCGAAGGCCACATCCGCCTCAGCTATTGCGTTTCCGATAAAGACCTAGACGAAGGCCTCCGCCGCCTGTCCACCTTCATTTCAACCTTGTAGCCCTCAGGGATGCAACACATCAGCCCACCGACATAAGGGTTATGCGTGGGGCGCGCCGGCCAACGGTAACCCTGGCTGCCCCAAAGTCAACACAGGTCGCGGCGCCAAAAGACAAGAGGAGAAGAATAGAAAATAAAAGCAGCCCGCACGAGGAGCAAAAAAAGAAATGAAAAGGG
>URTW01000174.1 GCA_900550815.1 uncultured Collinsella sp. | reverse complement strand
AACATCGCCGGATCCTCCCTTCGCGCACCCCTTTTGGACGTAACAGCCGATGAGTGCGCCAATGTTATGGACCTCAACTTCGTCGCCGTCTTTAACGGCCACCAGGCTGCCGCCATGTTCATGTCCGAGGCCGGCCACGGTGGCACCATCACCACCACGAGCTCGATGGTCGCTAAGTACGGTCAGCCCTCTGGCGTTGGCTATCCCACGTCCAAGTTCGCCGTCAACGGCATGGTCCAGTCGCTCTCGCGCGAGCTCGCCCCCATGGGCATTCGCGTCAACGCCGTTGCCCCAGGCGTAACCAAGACCGATATGGTCGCCAACCTGCCCGAAGAGGTCATCAAGCCCATCATCGCCACTATTCCGCTCGGTCGCATGGGCGAGCCCGAGGACGTTGCCAACGCCTTCGTTTTCCTTGCGAGCGACATGTCCTCCTATGTCACGGGCGCCATCCTCCCCGTCGACGGGGCAGCCCGCTCCTAAAGGGCGAAAGTTTCGGCTTCGAACCTCAACAGAGTTCAACGCAAAAGGCGTGCTGTCCGCATCAACCGCAGGCAGCGCGCCTTCTATTATTTGGACGGAACCCGTATCCCGACATTCCTTGCTACTTGCCGTCGTCATCCTGGGCTTCATCGCGCGCGTAGAGCTCCAGCATGCGGCGGCGGTATTCGTGTACGGCGAGCTTGGCGCGCTCAAGGCGGCGGCGCTCACGCGGAGTCAGCTCGGACGGGTCAACCTCATCACCATAGGTCTTATCGGCAAGAAGACGCGCCGCGTCCACGATGCGGGCATCGATGTGGCCGCTCGCCGCCTCGGCGGAAAGACGCTCGGCAATCGTATCGAGCGTAGGCAGGCCCTCGAATACGCGACCATGGCCATGTGAGGTCAGCAGCTCGTGCTCGCGTGCGAGCAGGCTCGCCAAATCGTGATGGGCGCGCAGGATGTCAAGTGCATCGGATGGATGCTCGGCAACCTCTGCCACGGCGGCGACCGGCGCGGCGTCGACCACGCGGTAGAAGAGCTGCGCGAGCAATGGCATCAAGAACACCGTGATGGCACCGGCGGCAACCATGACCGACGCAATATCTTGCGACAGCGCGCCCGCGTTGACGGCAACGCTTGTCACGGCAACGATGATCGGCAGCGCCGTGGTGCAGTACAGGGCCACGGTAATGCGACCATACGCCGACACATCGCGCGTCGCAGGGCAAATGCTCATAGAAATAAGAATGGGCACGGCACGAATAATCAGCAACGCCACGATAAAGCCCACGAGCAGACCCGGGCGCGACGCCACGGCCGTCAGATCGATCTTTGCGCCCGATACGGTAAAGAACACCGGAATCAAAAAACCGTAGGCCAGGCCGTCGAGCTTGGTCTCAAGCGTATGGTTGCCCTCGGGGATGATGTAGCGCAAGACAAAGCCGGCGGCAAAAGCGCCCAATACGATATCGAGGCTAAAGATGGCCGAGAACGCCACGAGCGTGACCAAAATAAGCACTGTCAGGCGTACGAACGTCTGCGACGTGGTATCGGCGCGCTCCTCGACAAACGCAAAGAAGCGGCTGCCGACGCGTTTGGAGCGGCTGGGGACCACGGCAAGCAGCACGCACACGGCGGCAAATAAGCCCAAGATCAGCAGCGTCTCGATGCCCGTACGGGCAGACAGCAGTACCGACATGGCGAGCACGGGGCCGAGCTCGCCCCACGTACCATAGGCAAGAATCGAATCACCGACGCGCGTTCCGGCAAGCAACCGCTCGCGCAAGATGGGCATGAGCGCCCCAAGCGCCGTCGAGGTCACGGCGCGCGTCACAGCGATACCGTCGAAATGGCTGAGCGAGAACCACGGGGAAATGCGCACGGCGAGCCAGGCGATACAATATGAGACAGCCCTCGTGGCCATTCCGTAGCGGCCCTCGACGCCCGTGATGTTCTTGGGATCGATCTCAAAGCCGGCAAGCAGGAACAAAAATGCCAGACCGAGCTCAGACACGAGCGAGACCTCGGCATCAACATGGATGACGCCAAGCATATGGGGACCCAGCACCGCACCGAACACGAGCAAAAAGACCGTTTCGGGAACGGGCTTTCCGGGAATCGCCGAGGCGATGAAGGGGCTTGCAAAGGCCACGAGCGCGATGATGGCGAGTGAAACGAATGCCATGTGATGCCTTTCTCTTGTTTGCGCTTCACTGTAGCACCCTCGCCGTCCTCAACGCGCCGCGAGCTGTCGTATCATAGTGAGGTTTACAAACATGTGGCTCAAGGCGACCGCAGGGCAGACCCCGCAAACCGACCGCTGCCGCATACCGTACCGTACGCCCAACCGATCAGGAAGGCAGGAACCAATGGTCTCTCGTATCTACGTGGAGAAGAAACCCGGGTTCGACGTCGAGGCTCAGCAGCTCAAGGGCGAGCTGACCGAGATTCTCGGCATCAAGGGCATCGAGGCCCTGAGGATCATCAACCGCTACGACGTCGAGGGCATCGACGAGGAGCTTTTCCGCTCCTGCGTGCCGACCGTCTTTAGCGAGCCCCAGGGCGAGGTGACCTACGACGAGCTCCCCGCAAGCGATGGTGCCGTCTTTGCCGTCGAATTCCTGCCTGGCCAGTTTGACCAGCGCGCCGACTCCGCCAGCGAGTGCGTGCAGCTCATCAGCCAGGGTGAACGCCCTGCCGTGCGTTCTGCCAAGGTCTATATGATCTCGGGCGCCCTGGACGAGGCCGCCATCGAGGCCATCAAGCACTACGTGGTGAACCCCGTCGAGGCGCGCATCGCCTCGCTCGACTTGCCCGAGACGCTGTACATGGAGACCCCCGAGCCCCAGCCCGTCGAAGTGCTCGTCGGCTTCCGCGAGCTCGATGAGGCCGGCCTTGCCGTCTTCATCGCCGATCGCGGTCTTGCTATGGACGAGGCGGACATCGCCTTCTGTCAGCAGTACTTCCGCGATGAGGACCGCGACCCCACCATCACCGAGATCCGCGTGATCGACACCTACTGGTCCGACCACTGCCGCCACACCACCTTCGGCACCGTCCTAGATGACGTGACGATCGACGACGCCGTGGTGCAGCAGGCCTTCGACCGTTACATGGAGATGCGCCACGAGCTCGGTCGCGACGCCAAGCCCGTCTGTCTCATGGACATGGGCACCATCGGCGCCAAGTACCTTAAGAAGACCGGCGTCATGACCGATGTCGACGAGTCCGAGGAGATCAACGCCTGCACTGTCAAGGTGAAGGTCGATGTCGACGGCGAGGACCAGGACTGGCTGTTCCTGTTTATGAACGAGACCCACAACCACCCGACCGAGATCGAGCCCTTCGGCGGTGCCGCCACCTGCGTGGGCGGCGCTATCCGTGACCCGCTCTCGGGCCGCAGCTATGTGTACCAGGCCATGCGCGTCACCGGCGCCGGCGACCCCACCGTCCCGGTTTCCGAGACGCTCGAGGGCAAGCTGCCGCAGCGCAAGCTCGTGACTACTGCCGCCGCCGGCTACTCCAGCTACGGTAACCAGATCGGCCTTGCCACCGGTCAGGTCAACGAGCTCTATCACCCCGGCTACGTGGCCAAGCGCATGGAGGTCGGCGCCGTCGTGGGCGCTACCCCGGCAAACCACGTGCGCCGCGAGTGCCCCGCCCCCACCGACAAGATCATCCTGCTGGGCGGCCGCACCGGCCGTGACGGCATCGGCGGTGCCACCGGCTCCTCCAAGACCCAGAACACCGAGTCCATCGAGACCTCGGGCGCCGAGGTCCAGAAGGGCAACGCCCCGGTCGAGCGCAAGCTGCAGCGTCTGTTCCGCCGTGGCGACGCGTGCCGTCTGATCAAGCGTTGCAACGATTTCGGCGCCGGCGGCGTGTCCGTGGCGGTCGGCGAGCTGGCCGACGGCCTGTACGTGGACCTCAACAAGGTGTCGAAGAAGTACGAGGGCTTGGACGGCACCGAACTGGCGATCTCCGAATCCCAGGAGCGTATGGCCGTGGATGTGGCCGCCGAAGATGTGGACGAGTTCCTGGGCTATGCCAAGGAAGAGAACCTCGAG
>URTW01000173.1 GCA_900550815.1 uncultured Collinsella sp. | reverse complement strand
GATGGAACCCTTGCTGGCTCGGCCGGGGCCTTTCTGTCGGCAAGGCTTCTTGCCGCCACCGGAAACCTCAGAGCGGCCCTTAGCAGACTGGGTGCCCTGACGCCAAGAGGCCATCTGGCACTTGACGATGTGGTGCATAACGTGGATGTTCGGCTCGATGCCGTACACCTCAGCGGCGAGCTCGGCCTCGGCGACCTTCTTGCCCTCGCTGTTCTTTACTTCAAACTTTGCCATTTAAGTGTTCTCCTTGGTATGACGCTGGGCTAAATGGGCTGGGCCCTTAGGCCATACGGATGGCGACGAGACCATTCTTGGCACCCGGGCCAGCGCCCTTGACCAAGATGAGGTTCTGCTCGGCATCGATGCGGACAACGGAAAGGTTCTTGACGGTAACGCGCTCGTTACCCATGTGACCGGCCATCTTGACGCCCTTGAGGACGCGCGCAGGATAGGCGCACTGACCGATAGAACCGGGGTGACGCTGGAAGTGAGAACCATGCGTCATAGGACCGCGGCGCTGACCCCAGCGCTTGATGCGACCCTGGAAGCCCTTACCCTTGGAGGTACCGATGACGTCGACCTTCTCGACATCAGCGAAATCAGCGACGGTGACGACCTCGCCGACCTTGTGCTCCTCGCCGTTCTCGACGCGGACCTCACGAAGGAAGCGGACAGGCTCGACGCCAGCCTTAGCGAAGTGACCAGCCATGGGCTTGTTCACGTTCTTGGCCTTGATGTCGCCGAAACCGATCTGGACGGCGTCATAGCCGTCGGTTGCCTGAGTTTTAACCTGCGAGACAGCGCAGGGGCCAGCCTGGATGACCGTGACGGGGACGACGTTGTCGTCCTCGTCCCAAACCTGGGTCATGCCAATCTTGCGGCCGAGAATCATGCTGATCAAGATATGATCCCAACTCTCGCGTGGTCTTGGGACAATGCGTACACCACCGAGCGTACGCCCCTAGAGGACCACTACTTACACGACGTGCTCTCCAGCCTTGTATTGCGTCCGAACTACCTGACAACCCTATTAAGCAGGCGTTTTGTCCAGCCAGAATACTCCCCTGGTTACACACAGCTGATTAGTATACACGGCTGCGGGCGTATCCATCGAGATTCATATTTCACTCACATTGTTTACGCAGGTAAAGTGCGTGGAGTCGCCTGGGCTTGGCAGAGGGGCGGCGAAATATATTAAGTTTGCTGCTCTACAGTCCTGCGCAAGACGGAAAGCACATTAAGTGCTTTCCTTTGCGTGCGGAACTCGCGACAAACTTAACCCGCGCCAGCCGGCCCCGGAGACCCTCCCGGAGGGACCGAAAAATTTTTTCAAAAAAGTTGTTGCGCGGCGGACAGACTTCTGTGTATACTAATCCCCGCAGCGCACGCGAGCGGAAACAAACGCGAACGACTGCCTGGGGAGTTAGCTCAGTTTGGTTAGAGCGCCGGCCTGTCACGTCGGAGGTCGCGGGTTCGAGCCCCGTACTTCCCGCCAACGCAATTAAAGCCACGTCTTCGGACGTGGCTTTTTGCGTTTGATGCACTTTGTTTCGATAAAACGATCGCCCTGGTGCATCTTCGCCCAGAATCCCCGCGCCTTCGGGAGCGCAAGTAAAATCTAATAAGTATATCTGTCTGAACAACAGCTTTGTTGCGCAACACCTGTTCTACGAGACAGGGGGTTAGGTTATACTAAATTGCACTGTGCGCCGCATTTGATGCATTTCGCTCCAAGCGCGGCACTCAGTGGATATCCGATTTACCATTTGGATGTCCTGGCGGTCATTTAGCGTCTCGACACAAGCTCGGCCCCGGAGCTCGTTCGAGCTGTTCGTATTCCTTGAAAGGGGAAAAATGGACATATCGAGGAAGACTGATTACGCCCTTCGTATGCTGGCGATGCTTGCTGAGGATCCGGAGCGTTTGCTTTCTGTTCGCACCGCTGCCGAAGAGGTCAATGTCCCGTATTCGTTTGCCCGCTCGATTCAGCATGGTTTGGTCCAGGCCGGTATTGTGGAGAGCCTGCGTGGCGTCCACGGCGGCATGCGTCTCAAGGTCAGTCCGGACGACGTCACTATCCGCCAGGTCGTCGAGGCCGTTCAGGGCCCTATGGTTATGAACGACTGCACCGCCCCCGATGGTGACTGTGCGCGCATGGGCGCGTGCTGCTATCATCCCCTGTGGGCCGGAGCCCAGGCGTTGATGCGCGACTACCTCGATTCCGTTTCGCTCGGCGATATCGTCGCCCATCGCCAGTTCCCGGCTGTCGATCCCAAGTTCGCCGATCGCGATGCGTTTCCCGAGTACGCTGCCTGCGCGTACGCTTGCCGGGAGGAATAGCGCCGCATAAGGAGTATAGCTATGATTCAGGACCCCTTTCGTTCGATGATTCGTTCGGAAGGGGTCTTGCGTTATCGCGACCTTCCGTGGCGCCGAACGCGCGACCCGTATATCATCTGGCTCTCCGAGGTCATGCTGCAGCAGACGCAGGTGCCGCGCGTGGAGACGCGTATGCCGGCGTGGCTCGATCGCTTTCCGACTGTTCAGGCGCTCGCTCAGGATGTCCCTTCAGATGTCTTGGATGCGTGGCAGGGGATCGGCTAGAATCGCCGCGCCTTGGCGCTTCGCCGGGCTGCCCAGAGCGTGGGAGAGGACTGGGATGGGGAGTTTCCGCGCGAGACGCGTGACTTGGTCGCTCTGCCCGGCATTGGCCCGGCAACGGCGCAGGGTATCCGGTCGTTTGCGTTTGATCTTCCGGGTGTGTATCTAGAGACCAACGTGCGCACAGTCTTTCTGCATCACTTCTTTCCCGATGTACCGGCTGTTTCCGATCGCGAGCTGGTGCCGCTGATTCAAGCCGCCTGTCCGGCGGCCCCCGGTGCGGTGGCGGATGAGATCGCGCCCTTTGCCGTGCCTCAAGACGATGCCGACACGCCGCGCGCGTGGTATTACGCGCTGCTAGATTATGGCGCGTATCTTAAGAAGACGCTGCCCAATCCGTCCAGGCGCTCGGCGGGCTATAGTCGTCAGTCCAAGTTCGAGGGCTCGCGTCGCCAAAAGCGCGCCCACATTGTGCGCATGCTGCTGGCGGCGCGCGATGGGCAACCGGCAGGTATTACGCTCGATGAAGCCGTTGCAGGCGTTAACGAGATGGAGACGGCAGCCGGCCGAGAGCCGGTCGAGCGCGAGCTGGTCACAAGCATTCTTGCCGATCTGGAGCGCGAGGGCTTTTGCGGCTCCGAGGGCGATCGTTGGCTGAGTGTGTAGCTCACTCGAATCTGAAGAACGGGATTGTAAGGTTTAAATTCTCGGCATGAGGGCATCCTTAAAGCAAGGCCGCTCAAAGTCTGTGGGCGGCATGCGTTGAAGGGAAGTACACCTATGGATTTTGAGAATTCCCAAACCAAGAAGAACCTCGAGACCGCTTTTGCCGGTGAGTCCCAGGCACACACCAAGTATCGCTACTATGCATCCAAGGCCAAAAAGGACGGCTACGTTCAGATCTCGAATATTTTTGCCGAGACGGCGGGCAACGAGTCCGAGCACGCCAAGCTGTGGTTTAAGTATCTGCACGACGGCACCGTCCCCGATACCCTGGACAATCTGCGTGATGCCGCTGCGGGCGAGAACTACGAGTGGACCACGATGTACGACGAGTTCGCCAAGACCGCCGAGGAGGAGGGCTTTGCCGAGATCGCCGAGAAGTTCCGTGGCGTCGCCGCCGTCGAGAAGGCCCACGAGGAGCGCTACAACAAACTCGTCGAGCGCATCGAGTCGGGCGAGGTGTTAGAGCGTGAGGGCGTGAAGGTGTGGAAGTGCCTGAACTGCGGGCACCTGCACGTTGGTGCCGAGGCGCCTGAGGTGTGCCCGGTGTGTAACCACCCGAAGGCGTACTTTGAGGAGCAGGTGGTGAACTACTAGCGCTTGGCGCTGGCGTGAGCTGGGCCGGGAGGGCCGGACTACCTTCCCTCCTCGCTCACGGCATAGCAGGGAAGCGTTGTGGGAAGCTAGACCAGCCCACCCGGCCCGCTATGCTTCGATGCGAACTAGCAACAG
>URTW01000172.1 GCA_900550815.1 uncultured Collinsella sp. | reverse complement strand
CTCCCTCCTTCTCTGGGGGCGCCTTTGCCTCCCTGGGCCGGGGTTGTGGGTGCCTCGCTCCCCCCTTCTCTACTAGTCTTGTTGCCTGTTCTTATGGGTAATCTCGGGCCCCTCCCCCCCCCGGCCGGCCAGGTCAACTACACCGTGTGCTGCGGCAGGTCCTGCAGGGCGATGACGTCCATGCCCATGTCGTTGGCGCTGCCGTGACCCTGCTGGTCCTCACGCACCGCCTCGATGGCGCTCACGTACGTGTTGGCGGCAGACATCGCCGTCACGCAGGTCACGCCGCGGCGCACTGCCTCGGTACGCAACAGATAGCCGTCGCCACGCGAACCTGGGCCGTACGGCGTGTTGACGATCACCGCAATCTTGCCATCGGCGATGAGGTCGCCGATGTTGGGGCGCTCGCCGTCGTGCGGGCCGCTGATCTTCTCCACGACCTCGCACGTCACGTTGCCGCCACGCAGCACGCGCGCCGTACCCTCGGTGGAGCAGATATCAAAGCCCAGGTAGCGAAGGATACGCGCAACCGAAAGGATATGACGCTTGTCGCGGTCGCACACGCTAATGAACACCTTGCCGGCGCTCGGGTCGGGCAGCTTGTAGTCGATCGCCAGCTGCGTCTTGGCGTATGCCTCGGGATAGCTCTTGGCGATACCCATGACCTCGCCCGTCGACTTCATCTCGGGTCCCAGGATAACGTCGGCTCCCGGGAAACGGCCCCAGGGCATAACGGCTTCCTTCATGCAGAACCAGTCCAGCTGACGCTCGTCGCTCGGCAGGCCCAGGCTGGCGATGGAATCGCCTGCCATGATACGCGCCGCGCACTTGGCCAGCGGCACGCCGGTGGCCTTGGAGATAAACGGCACGGTACGGCTGGCACGCGGGTTGGCCTCGATCACGTAGACAGTCTCGCCCTTGATGGCATACTGCACGTTGACCAGGCCGCGTACGCCCAGCGCCATCGCGATGCGGCGTGTGGTCTCGCGAAGCTTTGCCTGCAGGCTCTCGCTAAAGCTGAACGGCGGGATGCAGGTCGCAGAGTCGCCGGAGTGAATACCGGCCTCCTCGATATGCTCCAGAATGCCGCCGATGTAGACCTCTTCGCCATCGCACAGGGCGTCGACATCGGACTCGATCGCGCCCTCCAGGAAGCGATCGAGGTACACCGGGTAGTCGGGGCTAATGCGCGCAGCCTCGGCCATGTAATCGCGCAGATGCTCGGCATCGTAGGCGATCATCATGCCGCGGCCGCCCAGCACGTAGCTCGGACGCACCAGCAGCGGGTAGCCAATATGCGCGGCCACGGCCTCGGCCTCCTCAAACGAGGTTGCCTGGCCCGCCGGCGGATACATAATGCCCAGCTTGTCGAGCAGGGCGGCAAAGCGCTCGCGGTCCTCGGCAAAGTCGATGGCATCGGGCTTGGTGCCCATGATGTTTACGCCGCTTTCCTCGAGCATGCGCGCCAGCTTAAGCGGAGTCTGGCCGCCGAGCGTCACCACGACGCCATCGGGGCGCTCAACGTCGATAACGTCCATGACGTCCTCGTAGGTGAGCGGCTCAAAGTACAGGCGGTCGGACGTGTCATAGTCGGTCGAAACGGTCTCGGGATTGCAGTTGACCATGATGGTCTCAAAGCCGCGGGCCGCCAGCGCGTAGCTCGCGTGCACGCAGCAGTAATCGAACTCGATACCCTGGCCAATGCGGTTGGGGCCGGCGCCCAGGATCATCGCCTTGGGCTTGTCCGCCGGCGTGGTCTCGTCGGGAGCCGCGCACTTCTTGGCATCCGGGCTCGTGCGGTAGATGTTCTCGTACGTCTTGTAGTGGTACTCCGTGGCGCTCGAGAACTCCGCAGCGCAGGTATCGACCGTCTTCATGCTGGGAACCACGCCCAGGCCCTTGCGGTAGGCGCGCACAAAGCGCTCGTCCGAGCCGGTCAGCGCGGCGATCTCGGCGTCGCTCGTGCCGTACTGCTTGAGCAGGCGCATCGCGTCGGCGTCGATATCCTCCACACGCAGGCCGCGGATGCTCTCCTGGACCTGCACCATGTCGTTGATACGGTTGAGGTACCACGGATCGATGCCGCAGATAGCATGGATGCGGGCGATGTCCCAGCCACGGCGCAGGGCCTCGACCACAAAGAAGATGCGGTGCTCGGTCGGGGTCGCCACGGCCTGAGCGAGCTCGTCGTCGCTTAGCTTGTCAGCACCCTCCTTGCCACCGGCACAAATGCCCTGATGCCCGTCCTCCAGCGAACGCATGGCCTTGCCAAAGGCCTCCTCAAAGGTGCGGCCGATCGCCATAATCTCGCCCACGGCCTTCATGCGCGTGGTGAGCGTGGGGTCGGTACCCTTGAACTTCTCGAAGGCAAAGCGCGGCACCTTGACGACGCAGTAGTCGATTGTGGGCTCAAAGCAGGCGGGCGTAGCCTTGGTGATGTCGTTGACGATCTCGTCGAGCGTGTAGCCCACAGCCAGGCGCGCGGCAGCCTTGGCAATGGGGAAACCCGTGGCCTTGGAGGCCAGCGCGGACGAACGGCTCACGCGCGGGTTCATCTCGATGACGATCAGGCGGCCGGTCCGGGGGTTCACGGCAAACTGCACGTTGGAGCCACCGGTCTCGACGCCGATCTTCTCCAGAATGGCGAGCGAGGCCACGCGCATGCGCTGATACTCAAGGTCGGAGAGCGTCTGCGCCGGCGCCACGGTGATGGAGTCGCCGGTATGCACGCCCATGGGGTCGAGGTTCTCGATGGAGCACACGATGATGCCGTTGCCGGCGTGGTCACGCATGACCTCCATCTCGTACTCTTTCCAACCCTCGATGGACTCCTCGACCAGCACCTCATGGGCAGGCGAGAGCTCGAGGCCCTGGCTCACGATGGAGACGAGCTCCTCGTGGGTGTGCGCGATGCCGCCGCCGGCGCCACCGAGGGTAAAGCTCGGACGCAGCACGCAGGGATAGCCCACGCGCTCGGCGATAGCCTCGGCGTCAGCCACGCTGTAGGCATAGCCCGAGCGCGCGACCTCCAGGCCGATCTCGGCCATAGCCTCGTTAAAGAGCTTGCGGTCCTCGCCGCGCTCGATGGCGGCCAGGTCGCAGCCGATCATCTCGACGCCGTACTTGTCGAGCGTACCGTCTTTCGCCAGCTCGACGGCGGCGTTCAGACCGGTCTGGCCGCCCAGTGTGGGCAGCAGCGCGTCCGGGCGCTCTTTCTTGATCACGCGCTCGATAAACTCGGCGGTGATGGGCTCGACATAGGTGCGGTCGGCAAGACCCGGGTCGGTCATGATGGTCGCCGGGTTGGAGTTGACCAGGATGACCTCAAAGCCATCCTCCTTGAGCACCTTGCAGGCCTGTGCGCCGGAGTAGTCGAACTCACAGGCCTGGCCAATGACGATGGGGCCCGAACCAATGACGAGGATACGCTTGATGTCAGTACGTTTCGGCATGTTAGTTCTCCTCGGTCTCGGTCGCGGCGGTCTCGGCAAAATTCCAGCCAGCCAGGCGGTCCTTCGCGGTGTCGATGTCCAGATAGTTCTCCTCGCCGTCCATGAGTCGCGTAAAGGCGGTAAAGAGATAGTGGGCATCGGTGGGGCCAGGCGAAGCCTCGGGGTGGTACTGGACCGAGAAACACGGCGCGTCGAGCAGCTGAATGCCCTCAGCGGTGCCGTCGTTGAGGTTCACGTGCGTCAGGCGAATGCGGCCGAAGCGCTCGTTCATCACGACTGGCGCGATTCCGCGGCGCACCCAGACGCGCAGATCTCCATCGGCCGCATGCTCGGTCTCGCCGCCGGAAAGCTCGGGGACAAGCTTGCCCAAGCTGGGGAACAGCAGGCCAAAGCCATGGTTTTGCGCGGTGATCTCCACGCGACGGCTTACCAGGTTCATGACCGGCTGGTTGCCACCGCGGTGACCGAACTTAAGCTTTTCCATCTGGGCGCCGCAGGCCAGGCTGATCATCTGGTGACCAAGACAAATTCCAAAGACCGGCACCTTGCCGATCAGCTGCTGCACCTGCTCGTAGGTCTCCACCACGGCGTCGGGGTCGCCGGGGCCGTAGGACAAAAAGACGCCATCGGGCTTCATGTCGCGCACCACACTCGCGGGCGTATCCCACGGCACGACGGTAAGGTCGCAGCCGGCGCGGGCCAGACCCAC
>URTW01000171.1 GCA_900550815.1 uncultured Collinsella sp. | reverse complement strand
CATGCGACCGGCAGCGGCGGCGTCGATGCAGGGCAGGTCGGTCGTAAGGATCGCCTTGCGGTCGGCCTCGCGATAGACCATGGCGTCCATGGGCAGGTCGGAGATGCCGCCGATCTGCGCGACGTGCGCCATGACCTGAATGCCGCGGGCTTCGAGTGCCTGCAGCGCGATGCCGCCCGCGATGCACAAGGGTGCCGTTAGGCGGCCGGAGAAATGCCCGCCACCAGCGACATCGTGCATGTTGTGATACTTCACACGCGCAGGGAAGTCCGCATGTCCGGGACGGGGCTTGCGGCGCAGCTCGGAGTAATCCTAGGAGCGCGTGTTGGTGTTCTCGATAATCGCGGCGATGGGCGCGCCGGTGGTATGTCCATCGACAACACCGGCGATGATGTGGGCGGCGTCGGCCTCGCGGCGCTTGGTCGCGGTCTCGTCGCGGCCGGGGGCGCGACGGTCAAGGAAGGCCTGCAGCTTCTCCTGGTCCACGGCGATGCCCGCCGGGATGCCATCGAGCGAGCAGCCGATAGCGGGAGAGTGCGACTGGCCGAAGATGCTTAAGTGCAAGACGTTGCCAAAGGTCGAGGACATGCTATTCCTCCTCGAGTGTGACCTTGCCGCCCAGCAGGCGGTAGTGGTCGAAGAAATCGGGATAGGACTTGTTGACGGCCTCGGCGCCGTGGATCACGACCTCGCCGGTGGCGCGACTTGCGGCGATGGCTGCCATCATGGCGATGCGGTGGTCGTTGTGCGAATCGACCTCGCCGCCGGTGAAGGCATCGACACCCTAGAAGATGAGGTCGTCACCGGCGATGCGCACCTGCGCGCCCAGCGCGGTGAGCTCGCGAGTGGTGGTGACCAAGCGGTCGGACTCCTTGATGCGCAGGCGTGCACAATCGCGGATGAAGGTGCGACCCCGCGCGAGCGATGCTACGGCCGAGATAACGGGCACCAGGTCGGGGATGTCGTGCGCACTCATCTCAAAGCCGGCGAGCTTGTCGGACTGCACGGTGGCGGCGTTGGTGGAGCGCACGATGCGGGCGCCAAAGCGCGAAAGCGCGGCAAGCACGTTGCGGTCGCCCTGCGCGGAGCTCAGCGACACGCCCTCTACGGT
Organism: uncultured Collinsella sp.; assembly: GCA_900550815.1. Lineage (GTDB taxonomy): Bacteria > Actinomycetota > Coriobacteriia > Coriobacteriales > Coriobacteriaceae > Collinsella. The sequence continues at coordinate 3,078 of URTW01000171.1, read as the reverse complement.
GATGGGGTCGGTGCCGATGGCGCCGGCGCACAACCAAAAGGCGGCGTTGGACCAATCGCCCTCAACGGCCACGCTGCCGGGCGTGCGATACGAGCCGCTGCTCACACGGAAATTCGTGACCTCGGGCTTACCGTCCTTGGCGGGGATGCGCTCGACGTTGACCTCGACGCCGAAGGCCTTCATGGCCTGGATCGTCAGGTTGATGTAGGGGCGGCTCTCGATGAGGCCGGTCACCTGCACGCAGGAGGGCTGGGCCAGCAGCGGCGCCGCCAGCAGCAGGCCCGAGATGTACTGCGAGCTCACGTTGCCCGGCAGCACAAAGGTGCCCGGGCGCATGCGGCCGCTCGTCTTGAGCGGAAAACCGCCCAGACCCTGTAGGTCGCAGCCGGCGGCGATGATCTCGTCCGAGAGCGGGGACAGCGGGCGGGCGCCCAAGCGTCCCTGACCCACAAACGTGGCCTCTGCGCCCAGCGCGCAGGCGACGGGCAACATAAAGCGGAGCGTGGAGCCGCTTTCGCCGCAGTCGAGCGTGCCGCCGGCAAGGGCCTTGAGCAGGCCAAACTCAACACTCTTCATGGTGGGGTGGACCTGGAAGCCGTCCTCGACGGTCTCGATGCGAGCGCCCAGGGCCGTAAGGCAACGCACCGTGGCCTCGATGTCGGCACAGGTGGTGTTGCAGGTAACGTGCGTCTCGCCGTTGGCAAGCGCGGCGCAGATGATCAGGCGATGCGCCATCGACTTGGACGCGATGGCGGGAACGGTTCCCTTAAGCGGGGACGGGGTGATGCGGGCTAGCATGCGGAAGCGTCTCCCTTCTGGCCGAGGCCCTCGGCAATGAGTTCGTGGAAAGTGGAAAGCGGCGTGCGGTCGATGCTGCAGCGGCCAATGCCGTGCGGAATCACCAGGTCGATGGTGTCGCCCGCGCGCTTCTTGTCGTGGAGCGCCTCGGCAAAGATGGCATCGGCATCTAGGTCGCAGCGGGTCTTGAGGCCATGGCGGGCGCAGAGCTCCTCAATACGACCGGGCAGTGCAGCATCGCAGACGCCGTGCAGGGCCGCGGCGCGCGTGATGATGCCCATGCCGATCGACACGCAGTTGCCGTGTCCGAGTTCAAAGTGCTCGCAGGCCTCGACGGCGTGTCCGGCGCTGTGTCCAAAGTTGAGGAGCTTGCGTTGGTTGGTTTCACGCTCGTCGGCGACGACCACGGCGCGCTTGATGTCGATATTGCGGGCGATGATGAGCGCTACGCGGGCCACATCGCGGTTGAGCAGCTCCAGCGTGAGCGGGGTCTTCTCCAGCTCGGCGAAAAGCTCCGGGTCGGCGATCACGGCGTGCTTGACGACCTCGCCGCAGCCGTCGGCGAACTGCTCGGGCGTAAGGGTGGCCAGGCACCCCACGTCGGCGATAACCACGCTCGGCTGCCAAAAGGCACCGGCCAAGTTCTTGCCGGCGGCCAGGTCGATGGCGGTCTTGCCGCCCACAGACGAATCCACCATGGCGAGCAGACTCGTCGGGATCTGCACAAACTTGCAGCCGCGCATGTAGGTGGCGGCCACAAAGCCCGCCACGTCGCCCACGACGCCGCCGCCGAGTGCCACGATCACGTCGGAGCGCGAAAGCTCGTGCTCGGCCACAAACTCCAAAATGGCAACATAGGTTTCGGCGCGCTTATGGGCCTCGCCGGCCTCGAAGGTGCAGATGCTCACCTCGTAGCCTGACGCCTCCAGGCTCTGCTTAACGGGCATCTGGTAGAGCGGGCCCACGTTGGTGTCCGTCACGATGACGGCCTTGGTGCCGCCGGCAGTGGCGCGCACAAGCGGTCCCGCCTGCTCCAGCAAACACGAGCCACCATGCACCTGGTAGGGGCGTGCGGTGTCGATATCGATGGTAATCGCCATAAGCTTCGGTCCTTTCGACCTGGCGTGATAGGTGGTCTAGTGGGAGGCCTCGTCGTCGAGTGCGCGCTTAATGCGGTCGCCCTCGGCAAGGAGATTCTCCAGATAGCGCTGGTCTCGGTCCTTGAGCGCACGGCTGTAGGCGCCAAGCGACTCGATCAGATGGTCGATCTCGAAGGCGAGCGCGTCGGCGTCGTCGATCATGAGCTCGGACCACATTTGCGGGTTGAGGTGCGCCACGCGGGTGAGATCGCGGTAGCTACCGGCCGAAAAGCCGTGGTGGACCTGGGCAGTGGGGCTTTTGACGTAGGCGTTTGAGACGACGTGCGCGAGTTGGCTCGTAAAGGCGATGACGCGGTCGTGCTCGGCGGCGCTGGTCACGCTGAACTTGCCAAAGCCCAGGGGGCGCACCATCTCGCGCACCTGGCCCAAAAGCTCCAGCTTGCGCGCATCGACCACCGCGGGCGGCACGAGTACGAGTGGCGCGCCCTGGAACAGGTCGGCGCGGGAGTGCGCGTAGCCCGAGAACTGGGTGCCCGCCATGGGGTGCGCGCCCACAAAGTAAAAGCCGTGCTCGCGGGCAAGCTCAAAGGCGCGCTCGCACACGATGCCCTTGACGCCCACCGTGTCGATCACCACGGGGCCCATGATGGCCTCGGTGTCGGTGGCGTCGGCGAGCGCCTGGGCGTGCGCCTCGAGCCTCGCGATGCTTGCCGCGGGATAGCAGGCAAGGACGATGATGTCGCATTCGCCGAGTGTCTTGTCGTTGAGCTCTCCGGCGACTGTGCCTATGCTGGCGGCCGTCATGACATCGTCATCGGGGTCCCAGGCCAGCACGCGGACGCCCGCCTGCGCATAGCCGCGGGCAAAACTGCCGCCGATGAGGCCAAGGCCCACGCTGCCGGCGCGCTTGGGGCCGCCCTGGTTAACGCGCGCGTTTCTCACCGTACCCATGGGCTACTCCATGGTCTCTTGGCAGACAACCTCGCGGATGGCTCGGATACGGCGCATGGTGTCGTCGAACTGATCGGGGGTGAGGGCCTGGGCGCCGTCGGACCAGGCGCGGCTCGGCTCGTCGAGGACCTCGATTTCCAGGCCGTAGGCACCGCAGGCGGTCGCGGCGAGCGCCATGGGCTCAACCTAGCGGGTGTAGCCGGAGGCGTGGCTGGCGTCGGCGACGACG
>URTW01000170.1 GCA_900550815.1 uncultured Collinsella sp. | reverse complement strand
GAAGGCACCGCTGTTGGAGCAGGAGCTGATCTCCTTGTAGGCGTTGTAGTACGGCAGCCAATCCTCGACGTCGTAGGTCTGACGGGCAGAGAAGCCCAAGTCGCCGGTGCACAGGCTAATCACGCGATACGGAAGGCCCAGCTGCTGCAGCAGGTACTCGGCCTCGGCGGTCATGCTCTCGAGCTCCTCGTCAGACTCCTCCGGCTTAGCGAACTTGACCATCTCGACCTTGTCGAACTCGTGCTGACGGATGATGCCGCGGGTGTCGCGACCGGCGGAACCGGCCTCCTCGCGGAAGCAGGGGGTGAAGGCGGTGTAGCGGCGCGGCAGGGTGTCGGCGTCGAGGACCTCGCCGGCGTGCAGGTTGGTGAGCACGACCTCGGCGGTGGGGATCAGGAAGTTGTCGCCCGAGACGTGATAGGCGTCGTCCTCGAACTTGGGCAGCTGGCCCGTGCCAAACATGGTCTGACGCTTGACGACGATAGGCGGCCACCACTCCTTGAAGCCACGGCTGGTGTGCGTATCGAGGAAGAATTTGATTAGGGTGAGTTTTTTTAGGTTTCTTGGTCCACCGAGAACGGTGAAGCGGCTGCCGGAGAGCTTGTTGCCGCGCTCGAAGTCGAGGATGTCCAGATCGGTGCCCAGATCCCAGTGCGGCTTAAAGTCGAAGTCGAACTCGCGCGGGGTGCCCCAGCGGCGACGCTCGATGTTCTCGTCCTCGTCCTTGCCGTACGGCGTGGCCTCGCAAGGAATGTTGGGCAGGTGAGCCATGAAGTCGTACTGCTCCTGCTCGAGAGCAGTGCGGCGCTCGGCCAGACCGTCAATCTTCTCGTTGACGGCGCGCACGGCCTCCTTGGCGGCCTCGGCCTCGTCCTTCTTGCCCTCCTTCATCAGGGCGCCGATCTTCTTGGACTCGGCATTGCGCGTAGCCTGGAGCTCCTCGACCTCGGTGATGACGGCACGGCGCTCGTCGTCGAGCTCAAAGAACTTCTCACGATCCCAAGACGTCTGGCGATTAGCCATGGCGACATCGATGGCATCGGGGTTCTCGCGAACAAACTTGATATCAAGCATTAGATCCTCCGGCGATATACATTCCATTTAGGTTGCAACCTTGTACATGTATGGGCAAGTATATACTTATGAGCGTTTACGACCCAACTCAACTACGCAAGAAGGCACCCAATGGACGCAGTTTTTTCCTTTTTGTTTGGCACCCGCACCGGTTTTGCCATCCTTTTCGCCGGCGGCATCCTGTTATTTGCGATTCTTGCCTTTGTAATGGAGAAGCGCACCCATAAGATGTACGTCGACCGCGGGCCCAAGTCCGAGGATGAGGAAGACAGCTTCTGGGACTAACCTGCCAAAAAGGGACAGGTTTATTTTGGTCGGTTTTATCTGGGCAAATGCAAGCGCCCCGCAGCTGGAATTGAGCCAGTTGCGGGGCGCTTTTCGTACATGCGACAAAACCGCAGGAAAAACCTGCCAAAATAAACCTGTCCCTAAATGGCAGGTTTTACTGGAGGGTTGCGTCGATTGCCTTGACCAGGGCGCTGCGCATGCCGGCGTCTTCGAGCGCAACGACGCCCTTGATGGTGGCACCACCGGGCGAGCATACGGCATCCTTCATCGCCGCAGGATGCTGGCCAGTTGCAAGCTGCAGCTTTGCCGTACCCAGCACCATCTGGCTCACAATGCGATAGGCATCGGCACGCGGGATACCGTGCTTGACCGCTGCATCGCCCAGGGCCTCGATTGCCATGGCGACAAATGCCGGAGCGCAACCACCCACCGTGCCGCCCACAAACAGCAGGCTCGTATCGAGCTCGACGACGGTGCCAAGCTTACCGAGCAGGTCGAGCACAACAGCACGCTGCTCGTCGCTGAGCGTAGAGGATTTCTCGCAGGCGATGACGCCCTCGCCCACCGAAACCGGCGTGTTGGGCACCGTCGAGATGTGCGCGACACCCGGCAGGACCTGCTCCCACTTGGCACTGTCCCAGGTCCAGGCAACCGACAGAACGACCTTTTTGGCAAGAGCATCCTTGAGCGGGGCGAATACCTTCTCGATCATGTACGGTTTGACCGCAGCGACCACGATATCGGATGCGGCGACAACCTCGGCGGCATCGTGGCAGGCGACCATGCCGCGCGCCTCGCAGCGCTCAACCAGTGCGTCGTAGCGACCCGCGCAGGCGCACATGTCGCTCGCAGCTACACCGGCAGCGATCCAGCCATCGGCCATAGCGCTCGCCATATTGCCAAAACCGACAAATCCAATCTTCATATCTCATAGTCCTTTCAGACACATTCCTCAAAACGAAAGGTATTGTCCCACGCCATTGTTTCGTATTGCCGACCTATTTGTGATACGGCTCGCCACGGCTAATCTTGCAGACACGGTAAATCTGCTCTAGCAGCACCACACGCGCCAGGTTATGCGGCAAGGTAATGCGTCCAAAGCTGAGCATCTCGTCGGCGCGGGCGCGCACCTCATCACTCACGCCGTCCGAACCGCCGATTACAAAGGCAATGTCGCTGCTGCCTCGCAGCATAAGATCGTCGAGCCGCGCCGAGAGCTCCTCACTCGAACGCTCCTTGCCCTCGATAGCCAGCAGGATCACATGCGCTCGAGACGGCAATGCAGCAAGAATTGCCGCCCCCTCCTTGTCGCGCGCGGCATCCACGCCGCCCGCCTTAGCCGGGTCGATATCGGCCACCTCGCGGATATCAACCTTGGCATAGGCACCTAGGCGCTTGGTGTACTCAGCGCACGCGTCCTTCCAAAAGCGCTCCTTGAGCTTACCGACGCAAACGACGGTGTATTTCACGCGCGTCTACTCCTTCGAATCGTTTTGAACTTTACCGGCAGCCAGCATCTGCTCGAACATAGAGGCCGACTGCGAAAAGTCGCTCGGCAGCACGACCGTCGAGGTTTTACCCGTGCGAGCGAACTCCGTCATCATCTCGGACCACTGCGTAAACATGAACAGTTGGTTGGCCTCGTCATTGCCGACACCCGTCTCCTGGATGATCTCGAGCGAATCTTTGATACCCAGCGCGATGGCCTTGCGCTGGTTGGCGATGCCCTCGCCCGCCTTTTCCATAGCCTCAGCCTCGGCGGTCGCCTCGGAGACTCGCTTGATGCGGTCGGCCTCGGCGAGCTCCTGTGCCGCAGCGCGCTTGCGCTGGGCGGCGTTGATGTCGTTCATGGAGTTCTCGACCTCGGTCGGCAGTGCGATTTTGGTGATGAGCGTCGACACGAGGGTGAAGCCGTAGGCGGCCATCTGCTCTGAAACGGTAGCGTTGACATCCTTGGCGATGTCATCCTTCTTGGCAAAGACCTCATCGAGTGTGTAGACGGGAATCGAAGAGCGCAGGGCGTCGGTGATGAAGTCACGCATCTGGTCGACGGGCTCCTGCAGCATGTAGTAGCTCTTGTAGATACCCGAATCTGCCGGGCCGGCGCCCATGTCATAGCTCACGTGGTACTGAGCAGAGCCCTCAAGGCCGATGGTCACGTTGTCCTGGGTCTTAACGTCGATGCCAAAACCGTTTTTCATGGTGCGCAGACTCACCGTGGCGGCCTTGCGGTCGATCACGGGCACCTTCATGTGGAAGCCCGCGTTGACGATGCGGTTAAACTTGCCCAGACGCTCGATGATCACGGCATGCTGTTGTTCAACGACATAGCAGGCGTTGGGAAGCAGCAGCAACAAAATGATGATGGGAAGCAGAAGGCTCGTAAGGGCGGCAATGATACCGGACAACAGCATGGTCTCTCCTCTGATAGGCACACGTTGGCACTAGGATACCCGCACGAAGCAGCTGTGTGACACCAACAAGAGGCCCCGTGGTCAAAAAAGGCCAAATATGAGTACTGTTACCAGTTTAGTAACAGCGTATTTGGGTCAAAATCGCCTCGTTGAACCCGAGGTCTATCGAAATTACTTCATTTTGTCTCAAGGTTGAGCCAAATTAGCGTACATCTGTTGCGTAAAATGAGCAAAAATGGCTTCATGAAATGTCTCTATTTTCATGTCAGTACTCATATTTGCCACTTTTTGACCACAGGGGCATCTACCGCGCGAAATCGATATGTCAAATCTGCCTAAAACGGCCCATAGCAAAAGAGCCCCCTTTGCTGGGAGCTCATTCATGTAATGGTGCGGGCGAAAGGACGTGAACCT
>URTW01000169.1 GCA_900550815.1 uncultured Collinsella sp. | reverse complement strand
TAAGGCGCGCATGTCGTTTTGCGGCGCGCCGCATATCGAGCGCGTGCTGGGTCGGCTGGCGCCAGTTGCCGGCGAGATGGTCGTGACGACTTCGCGTCCCAGCGAGCTTGCCTATCTTGAGGAGCGCGCGTTTGGCGGTCTTGTGCCGCGCGTGGTAGCGGACCTTGAAGGGTCGGCGGGTGCCATGCGTGGCATCGCGAGCTCGCTGGCTGCCGCTCGTTTGCCCCTCGTGGCAATCGTTGCCTGCGATATGCCGTTCGTCTCACCAGAATTGATCGGCGCGCTTTCGGATCGGGTCAAGGAAGGCCCGCTCGATGTGTGCGTCCCGCGCGAGGAGCGGGGGATTGAGCCGCTTTGCGCCGTCTGGCGCCGTGACGCGTGTGCGCCGGTTGCCCAAGAGCTGCTCGCCGGTGACCGTCAGCGAATCCGCTGCCTGATCGACCGGGTGAACGCCGGGTATTTGGACGAGCCTCAGATTGTCGCGGTCGCCGGCTCCACGCTCTGCTTCGAAAACGTCAATACACCCGAGGAGTTTGCGGCAGCCGAGCTGCTCGCCTAGACGATGGGAGATGCCATGCCTCACGATATCTGCCCCGATACCGGGGAACTTTGCACATGCGACGGATCCGAACCCTGTACCTGCGGTTGCGGTGGCTGCGGACATACCGCGGAAGAGGAGGCGGTCGCCGCGGCGTATCGTGATGCACACCGCGAAGGCCCGTCCGGTGATGCCCTCGGCCACGAGCGCAAGATTTTCGTATCGTTTGACAGCACCTTCGATGTGATGGAATGCGAACAGCTGTGTCTTGCCGCCGGTGTGCCCGGGCGCATCATGCCGCTGCCCGGCTCCATTACCGCAGGTTGCGGCCTGTGCTGGGCTATGCCGTTCTCGGGCGATGCACTCGCCGCCTTCCGCGCTGCCACCGAAGGCCGCATAACCCCCGCCGACTACCACCAGCTCGTCCTCTAATCGCCAACACCACCACAAAGGTGCCTGTCCCCAATGTGGTGGTTTGGAACACGTGGACGAAACAGCTTCGAAACACGCGATTTGTACATCGAGTGCTCAAAAACGCTTTTACCTGCATCGTAATCAAAACGAAACATCTGCTCGTCGGCTTATGCGAAACTTTGCCGCAATAGTGCGATATTATCCATACACGATAAAGTTCGCGGCACATAGGGTGCCGCGACCGACACTTTTCGTTTCCCATCATTGGAGGAAGCATGAGCTACACGCAGAAAGTTCTCGACGAGCTCAAGGCCCGCTATCCCGAGCAGCCTGAGTTCATCCAGGCCGCGACCGAGATCCTCGGCACCATCCAGCCGGCGCTCGACGCCCACCCCGAGTACGAGGAGGCCGCCCTGCTGGAGCGCCTCGTCGAGCCCGAGCGCATCGTTAAGTTCCGTGTCCCCTGGGTTGACGACCAGGGCAAGGTCCAGGTCAACCGCGGTTACCGCGTCGAGTTCAATTCTGCCATTGGACCCTACAAGGGCGGCCTGCGCTTTAACCCGACGGTCACCCTGGGCATGCTCAAGTTCCTGGGCCTGGAGCAGATCCTCAAGAACAGCCTGACCACCCTTCCCATGGGCGGCGGCAAGGGCGGCTCCGACTTTGACCCCAAGGGCAAGTCCAACAACGAGATCATGCACTTCTGCCAGTCCTTCATGACCGAGCTCTATCGCCACATCGGTCCCAACACCGACGTTCCCGCCGGCGACCTGGGCGTTGGCGGCCGCGAGGTTGCCTACCTGTTCGGTCAGTACAAGCGCCTGACCAACGAGTGGACCGGCGTCCTCACCGGCAAGGGCCTCTCCTTTGGCGGCTCGCTCGCCCGTACCGAGGCCACCGGCTACGGCCTGGCCTACTTTGTGGACGAGTACCTCAAGAGCCGCGGCGACTCCTTCGAGGGCAAGAACGTCGTCGTTCACGGCTCCGGCAATGTCGCCATCTACGCCGTCCAGAAGGTCTCCCAGCTCGGCGGCAAGGTGCTCGCCTGCTCCGATACCCACGGCTGGGTCGAGGATCCCGACGGCATCGACTACACCGTGCTCGAGCACGTCTACAACAAGAAGCGCTCCGGCCACGACAAGGGCGTTACGCTCGCTATGTACGTTGACGAGAAGCCCAACGCCGTGTGGCACGAGGGCGACGGCCGTGGCGTTTGGCAGCTGCCCTGCGACATCGCGCTGCCCTGCGCTCGTGAGAACACGCTGCTGTTCGAGGACGCCCAGGCGCTCGTCGCCAACGGCTGCAAGGTGGTCGGCGAGGGCGCGAACATGCCCACGACCATCGAGGCCACGACCTACTTCCAGGAGAACGGCGTCGCCTTTATGCCCGGTAAGGCTGCCAACGCCGGCGGCGTGCTCGTGTCCGGCCTGGAGATGAGCCAGAACGCCGAGCACCTGTCCTGGACCTTCGAGGAGGTCGACGGCAAGCTCGAGCAGCTCATGCGCGGCATGTTCCACAACGTGGACGACACCGCCAAGGAGTACGGCCAGGAGGGCAACTTTGTCATGGGCGCCAACATCGCCGGCTTCCTGAAGGTCGCCGACGCCATGCTCGCCCAGGGCGTCTGCTAAATCTTCGCTCGACATAGCATGTGATGAGGCTTCCAGCCATTCCGGCTGGGAGCCTTTTTCTATGGTGACGATGGCTGTGCCCCCTCGTTTGGTACACTTAAAGGTACTGGACAAGTGAAGAGATGGGGGAGAACGTGCTCAAGTTCGGTACCTACGTCCGTGTTGGAAACGCGGCCGAAGCCTATGAGCTCTTGCAGAAGAACCGCAACAACAAGATTGTGGGCGGCGGCATCTGGATGCGCCTGGGTTCGCGTCGCGTGGCGACGGCGATTGACCTTTCGGCCTGCGGACTCGATCAGATCGAGGAGACCGAGACCGAGTTTCGCATCGGTGCCATGTGCACCCTGCGCCAGCTCGAGCGTCATGCCGGGCTCAACGCGCTTGTCAACAATGTCTTTGAGTTCGCCGTCCACGATATCGTGGGCGTGCAGCTGCGCAATACCGCCACGGTGGGCGGCAGCATCTACGGCCGCTTTGGCTTCTCGGACGTGCTCTCGGCTTTCCTGGCGCTCGATTCCTATGTTGAGCTGACAGGCGCCGGCCGCGTGCCGCTCGCCGAGTTTGTCGACATGGGCTACGTGCGCGACGTGATCGAGCACGTGGTGGTCGTCAAGCACGACTATCGCGCGAGCTACGAGGCCGTGCGCAAGGCCGCGACCGACTTCCCTTCCTTAAACGTCACCGCCGCCTGGTGGGACAACAGCTGGCATGTCACCGTGGGTGCCCGTCCGCTGCGCGCGACCCTGCTGCAGGGTGAGACGTGCGGCGTCGTGAACGAGCAGCCTTCCGAGGATGAGCTTCGTGCCCTTGCCGCATCCGTGCGTGCCCTGCGCTACGGCACCAACCTGTGGGGCTCGGCCGACTACCGCCGCTGCATCTCGGTTCCGTTGGCGATTCAGGCCGTGCGTCGCGCCGCCGGCATCGAGCTTTCGGCCGCGCTTGCCCGCGAGCTCGAGACCGTGCAAGTGCCTAAGTTTGCCACGGATGAGTATTCCTGCCGCCGCGTGCCCGGCGTCGATTCTAGCGAGGTGCGCTAATGGCTGCCAAACTCATCGATCTTTCCTTTACGCTCAACGGCCGTAAGGTCAAGGTTCAGATTGCCCCCGACACCATGCTCTTTGCGCTGTTGCGCGAGCAGGGTTGTGCGTCGGTGCGCTGCGCCTGTGAGACCACCAACTGCGGCCTGTGCACGGTGTGGCTCGACGGCGACCCGGTGCTGAGCTGCTCGGTTCCCGCCGCCCGTGTTGAGGGCCACACCATCACCACGCTCGAGGGCCTCAAGGCCGAGTCCGAGGCGCTCGCCCGCGCAATGGCTGCCGAAGGTGCCGAGCAGTGCGGTTTTTGCGCCCCCGGCCTCATCATGAACGTGCTGGCGCTCGCCCGCGCTGCCAAGGAGGATCCGAGCCTCGTCGCCCCGCGCGAGGCGCTCTCGCGCCAGCTCGCCGGTAACCTCTGCCGTTGCAGCGGCTACGAGAGCCAGCTGCGCGCCATCGTTCGCTTCCTCAACGAGTCTGGCGTGCAGGTGGGCTTCGAGATGCCCGTGCGGCCCGTCAACGATACGAGCTCCGACGGCGTCTCTAACAAGCAGATCACCCACAAGCACCCCAAGAAGGCCTCGAAGGCCCTGCTCGCGGGAC